>JBATKL010000052.1:0-2397 GCA_049669385.1 Candidatus Electrothrix sp.
TATTCAAACTCGTCATTAATAGGGCCAAATTTCTTTTCATACAGGCGCAGGTAAGAGGGCTCGTAGGCAAGCAGGCGATGACATAAGGGCTTGAGTATTGTGCTGTCAAGACAGATCCCCGCATTGAGAAGACAGCGAAAAAAACCGGCTGGAGTTGCTGCGTTATTCTTCAGTGAAGCTATGAATTTGATTGTAGCTTTGTCCAAGCCGAGGAGAAGCTGAACAGCCTGTTTTTTCGTTTTATCGAGGGCCTTTTTGTCATTTTCTCTTTCTTTCGCATCTTCCAACATAGCATCTTCCAACATATGAAGATAAGGCGAAATTAAGGCGGAAAAAGGAGAGTCTCTATCAATCTTGTCAAAAAAAGATCTGGCCTTATCTTGCTCGTCATGGAAGGCAATCATGCCTTTGAGGGCCATGCAAAAATTTTTATACGGTGATCGAAAGGGAATATGCTGTAAGGATTCTAAGGCATCAGTATCCTGCCCCAGCGCGTAACAACGCAGGGCCTTTTGGGCATAGGGAAACTGATTGCGTAATGGAACATCAGGAGGAAAATTTTCGACAAGTGTATTACGTGTATTACGTGTATTATTATTGCTCAGCAACAGGGCAGCAAAGGTTTCCTCAATGCGCTGTTTATGTTCCCTGCTCAGAGTATCTTTTGTTTTTTCAAAGAGCTACTGAGCCTTGTTCGTCTGTTTGGCCTGAATCAGAAGAAGAATGTGCAGATTATGCAGATCCAGAGCGGGCAACTGCGTCTCCATGTTGTGGAAAATAACCAAGGCCTCTTTATGCATGCCCTTGGCAACCAACTGGTTGATGCGCCCTTGAAAAGAAGAACGAAGTGGTTCGGCCCAGTTCTCATCTTCGCTTTCCTGCATGAGTCTGCGAAACACCTTTATCGCTTCTGCAAATTTTCCCTGATGAAGATAAATCTGACCAGCTTTGGCGAGTTGGTTGATCGACAGATGGGCGATGGATGTAGATTTGTTTTTTCCTCTTTTTTTCTGAGGTCGTTTTTTTGCCATTGTTCTGTATGCATCGTGTACGGAAGGGGGAGATGCAAGGAGGGGTACCCGGTTATTATGTTTGTCAGCAGATTGTGTTGACCAATTTGGTCCTTTATAACATACTGTTCCTTCGCTGACAAGGGGAGGCTGTGCAGCTTTTGTTACTTCTGTAAATTTGAGGAAATATTCAAGGTCAGCCCCTGTTGCTGTTTTTATAGCGATCAGTGATACCCAAGGATACCAGAAGGCTTTCTTGCCTGTGCGGTTAATGGATAAACTGAAGAGCGATGTCTTTAATTCTTTTGATTTCTGGTAGTTGTTCCGTCAGTTTTTTGGGAAGTATCGCTTTTTCGAAATGGGCTCCGATGATATTTCCGGTCATTGAGGCAATTGTATCAGTGTCCCCTCCGGCCTCAATCGTGTCGATGAGCACTTCCTCAAAAGGCAGGTCTTCAGCCTTCCGTGCGCAAAATAATGAAAGCGGTATAGAATCGACGACATATCCTGAAGCACCGAATTGGGTTGCGATGACTGACGCCGGTGAGCGTCTGTCTCTATTGTTTATGGCAATGAGGCGATCTCGTGTCTTGGAGTCGGGTAACAAGTCTATTGTTTCCTGGATGATGTCGTGAATTGACGTGCTCTGCATGGCGTAAATAATTGCCAGTGCGCCAACATACGCTTCGTCATTATGGTGTGTAATCCGACAAACATCTCGAATGGTCTGTCGCTCTTGATCTTTTTCAGGATCTAACACAAACGCCAACGGAGAAATCCGCATTGCAGCGCCATTACCGGCTGACATTTCGCCTTTTGTCCCGCAGAGTGCCCAGTGCGCACCTGCGTCAAGATCTCGCATGGATTTTAAGGTACTTGAACCGATTCCTGTAATTTTTCTAGCTCGAAAATACTTAAGAAATGTGCTTGCGATGTGTTGCGGGGAGACCTCGCAACACCCTGCAATCGATTCGTATGTAGCTAAAGTGAGTTGGGTGTCGTCGGAAATCCGCCATGAATTGTGCGGTTGGTAGGTTAGCGGGCCGGTTTGCCCTTCGAATGGGCCTCCCATGCAGTCGCCTATGGCACCTGCGAGCAGCGAACCGGTTATTTTGTCATATCGGTCAGGCACTGGTCACAAAGACTCAATAACTTTTTGTAATTCGTTTATTGCCTGAATGACATCCTTGAGCCTTTTCGTTGCATCATCTATAAGTGAGCCCTCTGGAGTTTGCCAAGCACCGTGGGCTTTGCCTTTTCCTCTCTTAATTTGTAACTCGTTCAAAGTCCCATGAATGGCTGGGATTTTATCTTCATGGCCTGAATTTTTTAAAATAAATTTCAATAAACCAAGTGTGCCTATCTGCTTGTCTGTATTCCCTAAGCC
>JBATKL010000053.1:0-7968 GCA_049669385.1 Candidatus Electrothrix sp.
TTACCAGATTCTTCCCATTATCAGGGAGAGTTCAAAAATGGGAAAATGGAAGGCCAGGGCACCATGCGGCTGGCAGACGGAGAAATCTATGAAGGTGAATTCTCCGCAGGTAAATTCCATGGTCAAGGAACCTATCTCTTTGCCGACGGGCGCCGGTACAGCGGGACTTTTAAAAAGGGAGAGCGCGAAGGAAAAGGCATTTTTACCTATCTTGACGGCTCATCTTATGAAGGAAATTTTGTTAAAGGGGTCTTCGAGGGCAAGGGGACCTATATTTTTCCAGATGGCAGCTACTATAAAGGAGAGTTTTCCGATGGTTTCTTTTCTGGAAAAGGGGAATTGATCTACAAAAATGGTAAAAAATACAAAGGGGCATTTAAAAATGATCTGCCTCACGGGCATGGGAAGTTGACCTCGGTCGACGGGACTGTGTACGAAGGGATGTTTCAATCTGGTCGTAGAAACGGCGCTGGAATGATCAAGTATACCGATGGTCGCATTGTAAAAGGGGTCTTTAAAAATGATGAATTGGTTGAACAGGAATAATTTTGTTTACTGTAACTGAGCAACAGGAGCAAAAAATCCTGGAGATCCGCCGGACCTTGCATCGTCATCCTGAGCTTTCCTATCAAGAGAAAAAGACATCTGCCCTGATCGAAAAAGAGCTTGATAGATTGGGGATACCTTATACAGGAGGATTGGCCGGAGGCACTGGCATTAGGGCTGAACTCGGAAAAGGTACAGGCCCTTGCGTAGCTTTGCGGGCTGATATGGATGCCCTGCCTATTTCGGAAGAAACCGGTCTTTATTTTGCATCACAACAGCTTGGCGTGATGCACGCCTGCGGTCATGACGGGCACACAGCTATGCTTCTCGGAGCAGCAGAATTATTGTCCAAGAGTACTCTCCTTGATGAGATTGGTGGCAGGGTGGTGCTCCTTTTTCAGCCAGCAGAAGAGGCAGGGAATGGTGCTGCGGCTATGATTGCCGACAACTGTCTGCAAGATGTGGATATGATCTTCTGCGGTCATATTGATACCCATCATCAGGTCGGTTATCTTTGTGTTGATCAGGGGCTGATCTGCTCCTTTGCTGATCCTTTCATTATTGACATCTGCGGCAAGGGTGGACATGCTGCTAGGCCTCACGAAGCTATTGATGCTGTTGTGGTTGGTGCAAGTCTGGTGTTGGATATCCAGACTATGGTTTCCCGAATGATCAATCCGGCCCATCCGGGTGTGATTACTGTCGGTCGGATCGTAGCGGGAACGGTACATAACGTTATTGCTGGTAAAGCCATGCTTGAAGGAACTATTCGCAGCACTCACTTGGATACCAGAAGACAGATTCTCGGGAGAATGCAGGACATGATTCGTGGGCTGGAGCAAATGAGCAAGGCTGAGATCAATTTTGTCCTCCACCAGGGCTTACCCGCTGTGGTAAATGACCCGGTTTCCTGCGCTCTTGCCCGGCAGGCGGCTCAGGAGGTCGTGGGTATTGATCAGGTTGTTTCCCAGGGGGCTCCTAGCCTTGGTGGAGAAGATTTCTCTTTTTATCAGGAGAAAATTCCTGGAACAATGATTCGGTTCGGGGCTGCAAAAGGCCCAGATACTGGTCCTTCCCATTCCGGTGCTTTTGATTTTGACGAAAAAGTTTTAGCCTACGGAAGCCAATGGTTGGCCACTGTTGCCGTCCATGGTTTACGATATCTGCAAAAATCGTGAATCGGGAAATTTGAACAATGCATGATGCTGCATTTGCACCTTTTTTTAATGGCAGTCGGACATGTACCCTCGGTGTTGAGCTGGAATTTCAGCTTATTGATTGTCATACTCTGGATCTGGTACCAAGGGTAAACAGCATTTTGCAAGACCTTGTTCCCGAGGGGAGCGACAGGATTGCTCCTGAATTTCTCCAATCTATTATAGAGCTGCAAACCGGCGTCTGCGATACTGTTCATGATGTGGCTGCTGATCTCAGCCGACTCATCCATTTGGTTGAAGATGTAGCGCTCAACAAAGACTGCTTCCTCTATTCTACAAGTCTTCATCCCTTTGCGGACCCGTCGGCCCAGTTGTTGAGCAAGGGGGAGCGGTACCAGCAAATTATGGATGAATTGCAACAGGTCGGGCGTCAGTTCATTACGCAAGGAATGCATGTCCATGTGGGGATGCCTGATGGCGACACTGCGATCAAGGTCTGCGATATTATTCAGCCCTACCTTCCCATTCTCCTCGCCCTGAGCAGTTCCTCACCCTTTTTTCGCGGTCAGGATACCGGATTTCAGTCCTATCGGACCAAGCTGTTTGAGCTCCTTCCCTTGGCAGGTATTGTCGGCTATCACGGGGATTGGCAGGGCTTTGCGGAAGAGGTTACCAATCTGCATGCGCATCAGGCTATTAAAAGGCTCAAGGATCTTTGGTGGGATGTACGACCAAGTCCTGGGTTTGGTACTGTAGAGGTTCGCATCTGTGACCTGCCGTGCCAGTTTCATGCTATCCTGGGGCTGACAGCTGTTGTTCAGGCTCTGGCTGCCTGCCTTGCTGAAAGCAATCTTTCTTCTCGACCGGTCAGTTCACAGCTGCTGAAATATAATAAATGGCAGGCAGCTCGGCATGGGCTTGACGGACGTTTTGTTGATGTCTACGGATTATTGGGCAGCTCCGATCTTACTTTGCGACAGGCAGCAGATAAGCTGTTTCAGCTTATTCGGCCAGTGACCGATCGGTTTCATACCACAGGCTATGTCCTTGAACTCCGTAAAATTTTGGAACAGGGCACAGGAGCAGATCGACAACGCCGGTTGGCTGGAGGCGAAAAGAAAAAATTCAAAGAGATGATCATCAGCCTGAGAAATGATTATTGGCTGAGAGAACAGTAATGAATATGAAGAAGAACAAAGCGGTTGTTGCCGCTGGTCATGAGGCAGTGACCGAAGCAGCGGCTCTCATCCTGGAGGCTGGCGGCAATGCCTTTGATGCAGTGGTTGCAGCGGGTTTTGCTGGTGCTGTTGCCGAGCCGATGTTGACCAGTCTGGGCGGAGGAGGGTTTGCCTTGGCTCGTACTGCGGATCATCAGGAAATATTTTTTGATTTTTTTGTGGATACCCCCGGCCTCGCTCTGGAGACCTCCAAGCTGGAACCGCATTTTTATCCGATTGATGTTGATTTTTCAGGATCAAGCCAGGAGTTTAACATCGGGCTCGGTTCTGCGGCTGTTCCTGGTACCCTAAAGGGGTTATTGCATATTCACGAACGGTTAGGGAGGATGCCGCTGAAAGAGGTTGTGGTGCCTGCGATCAAGTTAGCACAAGGTCATGAGCTGAACCAGGTACAGGCCTATTTTATCAAGATTCTTCGCCCGATCCTGGAAATAAGCGAAACAGGGGGCAGGTTGTATGAGCCTAGCGGACATCTTCTTCAGGTCGGCGAAACCTTGGCGAACCCTGATCTTGCCGACTTTCTCCATCATTTGCCTGAGGACAAGGACAGAAATTTTTATGCTGGTGATATCGCAGCTCGTATTGACCAGGACATGCGTACTGGCGGCGGCCTTCTCACTGCCCAGGATCTTGCGGCCTATAAGGTCATTGAGCGTGAGCCTCTTCGAGTGCAGTATCATGATCATACCCTGTTGACCGCCCCGGATTTCGGCGGTTCCCTGATCGGCCTGTCCCTATTCTTGCAAGAGCAAGCAGGGGGACTTGCCGGGCCTGTTCAGGAGTGGGGCAGCCCGGAGCATCTACTTCGCACCTTAGGCCTTATGCACGAGGTGGAGCGACTGCGTAAACAGGGGATCTCTAGCCCGCAGGCTTTGGCGAATTTTATTGCCGGTCAGGAAGTTCAGGCAAGTGCGGAACGAATTCGTCGATTCAGTCGGGGCACCACCCATGTTTCCGTTGCCGACAGCATGGGCAATATTGCCTCCATGACCTGCTCCAACGGGGAAGGGTCTGGTTATTTTGTGCCGGGAACTGGCATTATGTTGAATAATATGATGGGCGAGGATGATCTCCATCCGGGCGGGTTCCATGCTGAGCCGCCGGGGCAACGAGTCGGGTCCATGATGTCGCCGTCTGCACTGCTTCATGATAACGAGGTTAAGTTGGTTTTCGGCAGCGGAGGTTCCAAGCGCATCCGAACGGCCCTGTCTCAGGTACTGACCCAGGTTGTTGATTTTAAGAGAGACCTCTCCGAAGCAGTCCTTGCCCCGAGAATGTACTGGGACGGGGATGAAGAAATTCTTCAGGTTGAACCTGGCTTCAGCGCGGAGGCAATGCAAGCCCTGCAAAAGCAGGTTCAAGTCAACCTTTGGGAAAAACCCGATCTCTACTTCGGCGGAGTGCATGCGGTGATGCCCGGTATCGGCGGGATTGGCGATCCTAGAAGAGGCGGATCCGTGGCTGTGGTGGAACTGTGAGCCTGTACATTCTCAAGCGTTTTTTGCTCATGATCCCCACCCTGTTCGGGGTCATGTTTATCACTTTCCTCATCACCCAGTTCGTCCCTGGAGGACCGGTTGAAAAGATGATGAGCCAGATTGAAGGCCGAGGTGCAGGCGGCGAGTCAGGCGGTGGGCGCTCGGGTCTTTATCAGGGGAAACAGGGGCTTGATCAGGAGCGCATTGATCAGCTGAAAAAACTGTATGGTTTTGATAAACCGCCCATGCAGCGTTTTTTCTCGATGATGGGTTCCTACCTGGTCTTTGACTTTGGCGACTCCTATTATCACCAGAAGGGCGTGGCACAGCTGGTGATTTCGAAGTTGCCAGTTTCCATGTCCTTAGGCATTTGGACCTTTCTGATTGTTTACTCGGTCTGTATCCCTCTTGGGATCCGCAAGGCTGTCGTTGATGGGTCCCGCTTTGATGTCATCACCAGCACCGTCATTCTCATCGGCTATGCCATACCCGGCTTTGTCCTGGGTATCCTTCTCATTGTCCTCTTTGGTGGGGGGAGCTTCTGGAATGTTTTCCCTTTGCGTGGGCTGATCTCCGATAATTGGGCTGACTTGAGCAGGACAGGCAAGGTGTTGGATTATCTCTGGCATATGGTTTTGCCCATCATCGCCTCAACAGTGGGCAGTCTGGCTGTCATGACCATGCTGACCAAAAACTCATTTTTAGAAGAAATTCGTAAGCAATACGTTATGACGGCACGGGCCAAGGGGCTTGGTGACAATCAGGTCCTCTACCAACATGTGTTCCGCAATGCCATTATCCCGATTATTACCGGCTTTCCAGGCTCCTTTATTACGGCTTTTTTTACCGGATCATTGCTCATTGAAACGATTTTTTCCTTGGACGGTATGGGCCTGCTGGCCTATGATTCTGTCCTGAACCGCGATTATCCGGTGGTGCTGGGTACCCTGTATTTTTTCACCCTGATCGGGCTGATTGCCAGACTGCTCTCTGATCTCAGTTATGTCTGGGTTGACCCGAGAATCAGTTTTGAAAAATTGCAGTAACAAGGATTGCAGTAACAAGGAAAGGGAGAAGAAGGTGGCTGTAAAAAAACAAACACTTGCGGCCCGCAGATGGCGGGGCTTTCGGAAAAATCGAAGAGGCTATTACAGCCTGCTGATCTTCAGCCTTTTGTTTGGCGTGTCCCTTTTTGCTGAGGTCTTGAGCAATGATAAGCCCTTACTGGTCAAATACCAGGGCGAGTATTATTTTCCTCTGCTCAAGGCCTATCCAGAAACCGTGTTTGGAGGGGATTTTGAAACCGAGACAGATTATCAGGATCCCTATATTCTGGAAAAGTTGACTTCTGACGGCAACAAGGTTATTTTTCCACTGAATCCCTATGATTACACCTCGATTAACCTTGAACTTGACCGGCCTGTTCCGTCACCACCGGCAAAAGAAAATATTCTCGGGACTGACGACCGGGGCAGGGATGTGTTGGCCCGTTTACTGTACGGATTTCGCCTTTCTGTCCTTTTTGGTTTTGCCCTGACCCTGATCGGGACCGTAGTGGGCATAATCGCCGGAGCCGTCCAAGGCTATTTCGGCGGCAAGACAGATTTATTTTTTCAGCGTTTTATTGAGATTTGGAGTTCAATGCCAGAACTCTATCTGCTGATTATCTTTGCCTCGATCTTCAAGCCCAGTATCCTGCTGCTGCTGATTCTCCTTTCTTTATTCGGTTGGATGGGATTATCCGATTATGTGCGGGCAGAGTTTCTCAAGGGCCGTAATATGGAGTATGTCAAGGCGGCCAAGGCCTTGGGCGTGGGTAATCTGACCATTATGTACCGTCATCTCCTGCCCAATGGCATGACCCCAGTGATCACCTTTCTTCCTTTCAGGATATCTTCTGCAATTCTTTCTCTGACTGCCCTGGACTTTCTCGGCCTTGGGGTGCCGCCCACAACTCCCAGTTTGGGCGAGCTGCTGAAACAGGGCAAGGGTAATATCGAAGCCTGGTGGCTCTCCTTAACGACCTTTATTGTTCTGGTCGGTACCCTAATCCTTTTGATTTTTATAGGTGAAGCCCTGCGTGAGGCCTTTGATCCGCGGAGGCAGTAATCGTTCAGCGTAGCTTGAGGGCTGTTTTTTCTGCTGGCTACACACTTTGAAATAGCTTAACCCCTTGGCCGTGCCGGAAAAAGGCCAACAGGGTTCAATAGCCAGAGCGGGTTTCTTTGGAAGTATCGGCTGTGTTTCGTCGTAAGGAGCGATTTCCTCAAGCAGAGGCAGGGCAGTGGGTCCGATATACAGGGCCTGCTCAGCACGGCTCCCCATGCGGACTGCGGCCACCGATAACGGCTTGACCATAACCGAGGGACCAAAAGAACCCGTCATTTCCACGGTTGACTCCTTTCCTCCTGTCAGTATCGCTGTCAGTAATCCTGTCGGCACCTTTTTTCCCCATTTTGGCAGGCTCCCCTTTGGAGCCGGTGCTACTGCCACTGCAAAGTCCGTTCCCCGCACACCGAGAGTGGTGGTCGGCGTATTAATCGTATATTCTCCGCTAATTCTTTTCACAAGAGATCGAATCGTTCCAAAAAAGAGCTGCATGGTGGTATCTCTAATTTTCATCCTGGGAAGCGATTTGTCTATAAGCAATTTGGATTGGGCCATGATGATCAGGACACTGTCATCGGACAGGTGCAAGGTAATACTCGCGTTTTCAGCGGTGACTAAGGTGTCTCCGCTGAAGACAGGGTGATTCTTTTTTATTGTATACGCTATGTTCTCGTCTTTGTGATAGACGTAAGCCGTTCCACGGACCCTGTTGACTGTTCCAGCAAAGGGATGGGTGCTTGGTTTGAAGGTGTTTGTTATGGTCAGAGAATCCGGTAATAAGGAGAGGGGAGGCGTATGCTCGGTTTTCAGGAAATCGAGCAGGGTATTGGTTTTCAGGTCAAAAGCATGACCGACTATCGGAAAAAAGATTATTGCGGTGATAATGATCTTTATGAGAAAATGAGGAGTTATTGGCATGGTTTTATGCAGCTTGAGAAATATCTCGGTTAAGCGATAGCCGAGATCGGTTAGAGTTATGTTTTCTTCTTTGCCTGAGACGCATGGCAAGGTTTCATCTGTAATGACATGAAAGAGCGACAGAGTCAAGCAGAGGTTGTCGGGAGATGTATTTTATCTCTCTGAAATTCTGGTTGATATGTATAATAAATACTCATCTGACTATATTGATTATAATCGGTTGCTCTCTTGCAAGGCGTCGGTTATCTTTGTTCTTTGTCAGGTTGTTAACCTGCTTCCTCTCTTCGATGGGCGACCGCCGATCGGGTCCCTGCCAAAAGGGTTGCGCGAACCTCTATCAGACAGAAAAACACGGGAGGTTCGCACCTGTTGAAATCAGGAGGTTTTTACCAAAAAGAGCATCTTTTGTTCTTTGCAATCGCGTCCGAAAAATGCGGTTCGCGCAAACGTAGTAATTCGTTGAGCAGTAACAAGTAGTTACAGCTTGACAGTCGCCCCCTCACGGGGGCGTGGATTGAAACA
>JBATKL010000054.1:0-3285 GCA_049669385.1 Candidatus Electrothrix sp.
GCTTTAAATAGCTAACGGCCTTTTTCTTTTTCTATGTGAAATTAAAAACAGGGACAGACCCTAATTAACCATTTGAGTTGGGTAAAATAGCCGTGCAGCTGCAAGGAGACATCAGGGGTAACATACCGGTTATGTTGTGAATATGTTGTTGTGGAATTTGACGAATAGCCACTTCAGAGAGTGACAATAAGGCAGGGCATCCCGAAGCAGGCGACAGAGAGAAGTCGAACCTGCTCCAGGAAAAGTACAGGAGGGAATTACGCCGCGTTATGCTCCGCAACAATTTTCTCAGCAATATGCGCAGGCACTTCTTCATAATGAGAAAACCAAACCCGGAAGGAGCCGCGTCCACCAGTCATAGAGGTCAGGTCAGGAGCGTAGTGCTGGATCTCGGCTTGGGGCACTTGGGCCTTGACCAGCTCGTACTTACCCGCAGTATCCATTCCTAAGACTCTGCCTCGCCTAGAGTTGAGATCGCCCATAACATCACCCACATGATCCTTGTCCACCTGGATCGCCATCTCCATAATGGGTTCCAGCAGGGCCGGATTGGCCTCCATAACACCCTTCTTGAAGGCTAATGAACCGGCAATCTTAAAGGCCATTTCCGAAGAATCTACGTTATGGTAGGAACCGTCAATCAGGGTAACCTTGAGACCTTCAAAGGGATAGCCTGCAATGACGCCTTTTTCCATAGCCTCCAGAATACCTTTTTCCACTGCCGGTCGATACTGTTGAGGGATGACCCCGCCCACAATTTTATCAACAAATTCAAAACGCTCACCGTTTTGCAGCGGCTCCAGCTCAACAGTGCAGTCGCCATACTGGCCTCGACCACCGGATTGTTTTTTATGCTTGCCCTGGGCTGTCGCCTTAGCCTTGAGGGTTTCTCTATAGGGGATTTTTGGCTGAGCCAGCTCCATTTCCACAGAGAATTTCCGTTTCAGTTTATCTTTGAGCGCGTCAAGATGAACCTGTCCTACTCCAGAAATCAGAACCTCATGGGTCTGGTGTTCATGAATCATTTTTAGGGTTGGATCTTCATCAAGAAGGCGGGTGAGTACGGAAAAGAGTTTTTCCTCATCCTTTTCATTGGTTGCATTAACTGCATAGGAAATGACCGAAGGCATGGGCTCAGGCCGATCATAGCGGATAGGGTCGTTCTGATCGCAGAGAGTATCGCCGGTTTAGGTTTCTTTGAGCTTGGCCACGGCAACAATCATGCCCGGCACAGCAGTCTTCACCTGGTTATGTTCCTTGCCCTGCATGAGAAAGAGATGGCCGAAGCGTTCAGATTCGCCTTTGCTGCTGTTATAAAAACTATCTCCTTCCAAGGTGCCGGAAAGGACGCGGAAGATTGTCAGGCGACCGGCAAAGGGATCTGCCATTGTTTTGAAGACCTGGGCGGAAAAGGGCGCATCAGCGGTTCCGGCCCGCTCAATCAGATCCTTTGACACAGGATCGGTCCCGATCACTGCCGGTCGCTGATCCGGGGAGGGGAGCAACTCGGCAATGGCGTCGAGCACCAGAGCACTGCCCGCGTTATGCAACGAGGAACAGGGGAAAACAGGAGCGATTTTGCCCTGACCAACCCCGGCAATCAATCCAGAAATTAGTTCTTCCAGGGACAGTCCTCCTTCCTCCAAAAAGACTTCAATCAGGTCGTCATCGGTCTCAGCCACATGCTCCATCATGTTTTCCAGCCGCATGGCTGCCTCGTCCGCCATGTCAGCAGGGATTTCTCCCTCCTTAACCGTCCCGTCTTCCTGAAAAAAGAGCGCTTGCTGCTTGACGATATCGACAACGCCTTTGAATTCCTTTTCCTGCCCTATGGGCAGATACAGAACCACAGGATTCAGATCAAACGCTTCCTTGATCTCATCAACAGTTTTTTGGAAATTCGAGCGCTCCCTATCAATCTTGGTGATGCAGATGAGGCAGGGCAGATGTCGATTCTGGATAAGGTCGACAAAATGTTCGGTCTGATTGCGTACCCCGAGCACGGATCCGACGGTGAGAATTGCGCTGTCCGCAACAAGGGAGGCGAATTTGGCCTCATTAAAGAAGTTGTCATCACCCGGAGTGTCGGCCAGAAAGATTTGCTGCTTCTTCCAGGTAAAATGATTACATGCTGTACTTATTGATATCTGCCGTTTTATCTCCTCTTCCTCAAAATCCATGGAAGTGGTGCCGTCGTCCACTTTGCCGAGCCGGTTGATTGCCCCGGCTGTGAAAAGCAGGGCCTCGGCAAGGGTTGTTTTGCCACTGTTGCCATGGCCGAGAATGACAGTATTCCTGATCTGTTTGACATCGTACATGTAAACCTCCGGTGACCGGGTGCTGAAATTAATAATGAACAGAGGGGAGGCATCATCTCTCTCCCTCTCGCCGAAAAAGAAAAGGTTCCTCAAGGAAAAAAGCTTTTTCTTTTGCGCCGGGAATGGTAACCATTTGTCGTTTTTCCTGAAAAAACAATATCGTTATAGCATTCTATATATTCTTATTATCTTTGTAAAGTCAAGTCTTATGACTGACTTATCATGAATGGAAAATAAACCATGACAAAAAAACCAGAAACAGCAGGTAGTTCAACAGGAAAGATAGCTCGCTCCGCCGGAGCGGTCAGTGTGGCGGTGATGTGCAGCCGGGTTCTTGGGTTGGTGCGGGAGCAGGTTTTTGCCGGCTTATTCGGGGCCGGATACGCCTATGATGCCTTTGTGGTCGCCTTCAGGATTCCCAATTTGCTCAGAGATCTTTTCGGTGAAGGGGCTTTGTCTGCCGCCTTTGTCACGGTTTTTTCCGACTATGACACCAATGAAGGTACAGAATCGACCTGGCAGCTGGCCTCTAATGTGCTAGTTTTTATTTCGATGCTGCTCAGTTTGCTCACCCTGCTCGGTATTTTTCTGGCCGAGCCTCTTGTTCATCTGCTGGCTCCCGATTTTTCTGATGTTGCCGGTAAAACCGAACTGACAGCCCTGTTGACCCGGATCATGTTTCCCTTTCTTCTCTTTGTAGCCCTGTCAGCAGTAGTTATGGGGATGCTGAATACTAAGGGGAAATTTTTTGTCCCGGCTATTTCTTCATCCTTTTTCAACCTCGGCTCTATTATTGGCGGCACCTCGTTGTCCTTGCTTCTTCCGAAATTCGGCATGCCAGCCATTGTCGGGATGGCCTGGGGCACACTGGTCGGCGGCCTGCTTCAGCTCATGGTCCAGCTGCCCACCCTCCGTAAAATAGGCTTTCGTTTTAAACCTCGCCTCAATCTGGCTGATCCTGGCCTCC
>JBATKL010000055.1:0-2211 GCA_049669385.1 Candidatus Electrothrix sp.
GAATACAAGAAAATTACAGCCCAGGTCTATGCGGGAAATCCTTATTTTCGTGACTCTCTCAGCAGCGTCCTGACCATCGTCACCAATCCGAAAGGAGCTTTTGCCCGTCGAACCCAACAACAGGCAGTAGTGATCAAAGACGACAAAGGTGCCCCTCTTGCAGCAGCCCTGCTCATCCGGGCTCAAGAGTTTCCGAGTCAGGTCCAACTGAGTTTTTTTGAAGCCCTGCCCAACGCACAAGAAGCTGTTCAAGCCCTTGTGGATAAGGCCTCATTCATCGCCCGGCAATGGGGGGCAACGAATCTGTTGGTCAGCATGAACGGCCATGTGAATTACGGCCTAGGCTTCCTTACTGACAGTTTCGATGAAGTACCCTGCTTTGGTTCCGCCTACACCCCGCCCTATTATCTCGAATATTTCCGTTCGCTGGGCTTTACCGAGCATCAGCTCATCTCCTATCGCTATCCCATGTCCTCCCTTGCCGAACAACAGGAAGACAGGATACTGGAACGCGCCAGGAAACGCTTCAGTTTCCGCCAAGTAAATTTTTCCCGTCTCCGAGAAGAGATCGATATCTACACCCAGCTCAATAATGCCTGTTTTGCCGATCACCCGTTCTATTTTCATCGCTCTGATGATGAAGATTACGAACTGTTCAAACCGTTCCGCTGGTTTCTCCAGGAAGAGAACCTCCTCATAGCTGAGCATGGCGGAATTCCGGTAGGATTTCTGCTCTGGTATCCTGATTTTAACGAGCTTATCGGGCCGGGACAGGAGCTGGGAATACAGGCACTGCTCAAATATAAACTGCTCCGACGCCCTATCAAGCGCTTCAAGATCGTGGAAATCGGGGTTGTCCCAAAATTTCAGGGCAGCTCTGTGATCCTCGGGCTTTTTCATGCCTGTTATGAGCTGACAAGGGACCGTTTTCAGGAATGCGAATCCGGTTGGATTTTATCGGAAAATTTAAAGTCCAAGAACATCTGCCGCCGCTGGGATCCGGAAGCCGGGCCGACCTATTCTGTGTTTACTCTTGCCCTGCAATGAGTGAGATGAGTAAAATGAGTGATGCTGTCTTTTCGACGTTCTCAGCTGCCCGTGACCTGCCAACGAGTTGGGACTGGGTCTGTACAGGCAATCCCTTTCTCAGCCGCGCTGCGCTGACGATTCTGGATCAAGTCAATCCCACAGGACAACGCTATTACCTCCTGGAGAACGAGAGTCGAGCTTCTCTCTTTATGACCTATCAGCACCGCCTGGATATCCTCACCTATGGGCCCGGCAACCTGCGTCTCCCAGTGACCATTCTCGGTATTCCCTGCTCGGTTTCCTGGCCCGGCTTGCAGATTCAGGAGCAGGATCAGGAGCTCTTTAGGCAGGCTCTGCAAAAAATTCCCGGAGCCCTGCTGATCTTAAATGGCAAGGAGCCGCCTTTGCCGCTCTCGCCCGCCTGTGCCAAGGGACTTACCCTGCCTAACTGCGAATTGGATATCCGAGGGATTGATTTTTCTGCCTATATTGGCAGAATGCGCAGCCATTACCGCTACAAGCTCCGGGCCTCGATCAAACGTTTTCAGGGGGTGAAAACCAGCGTACTCAAGAACAACAGCGAGTTTGACAGCAGGCTCTATCAGTTGTATGAACAGGTTTATGAACGCTCCGACTTTAAGCTGGAAAAGCTGGACATCTCTTTTTTTCAGCAATTCCCGGCAACCATTTCTGTCTTTTCCGTCGGGGACAAACTGCTCGGCTTCACTCAGACCATGTTCAGCAATCAAGGCGATCAGGAGCAAATTTTTCTTTTCGGCGGACTCGATTACAGCCTGAATGAGCAATTTCACACCTATATTAACATGCTCCTCCATGTGGTCAGGAGCGGAATGGAACAGGGCGCAGAGCGGGTCAACCTGGGCCAGACTGCCGAGGATGTCAAAACCAGACTAGGATGTACCCTCCATCGTCGTTTTCTTTATGCTCGCCATTCCAACTCCTTGATCCATTTCCTGATCCGCCGGGGAATCAGCCTGCTGAGTTATACAGCTCCCTTACTGGAGCGACATGTTTTTAAATAGATCAGCAAAATCATCAAGCGAACCCGCCCGCATCCTGCTGGTACGCCCCAAATACAGCACCGGCCTGACTCGTTTTAGCTCCATCGGTTCTATCAGCACGGAGCCGCTGGCACTTGAATATCTGGCTGCGGCAGTGAAG
>JBATKL010000056.1:0-4354 GCA_049669385.1 Candidatus Electrothrix sp.
TTGTTTTTCTGGTGGAGAAGCTCTTCTTGGGTCTCTTTGAGTTTTAAGGCTTTTTTGCGCAGATTGACATGGGTATTAATGCGAATCAAAACCTCTGTCTGTTGAAAAGGCTTCGTAATATAATCAACCCCACCGGCTTTAAAACCAGTCACCTTATCTTCCACAGTATCAAGGGCTGTCATAAAAATAATTGGAATATCAACAAGCCGCTCATCTGCTTTAATCCTACGACAGGTCTCGAAGCCATCCAATTCCGGCATCATTACATCAAGCAAAATAATATCAGGAATGATCTCCTGTAACAGAATAAGGGCCTGAACACCGCTCTGTAAGATGCGAAGCTCAAAATCCTGCTCCTGCAAAAAAGAGAGCAGAATTTTGAGATTAATGGGCTGATCATCTACGATCAGAATGATATCTTTTTTCTGATGATTCATTAAAAAATCCCGTATCGTTTCACCAAATCGGCGATCATATTGAGTTGAAAATCGCCTACAAGCCGCTCAACCTGCTCGGCAAACTTCTTATATTTCCCCGAATCCATCGACAATAAAGAGGAAACCTGTCGGTTAATTCCGGCCACATCACCCTGTCGAACCTTGAAGAGTAATGCCTCCAGTTCTTCATCCGGGGGCGCTACAAACCCCTGCTCGCCCACAGCTACCTCTCCGTTATTATCACCCTTATTATTATCCTTATCATACACCAGTGCTATGGGCAGATGTTCCGCCAGGACGGAGAGCAAGTCAAAGCCGGAAAACGGTTTAACAACATGGGCTGTGCAAAAATCTTCCTGCTGTTTTTCTTCTAAAGCGGAAAAAACTGCTTCATCGGCAAGGACAATCACCGGCAAGAACTTCATTTTTTCCTGCTCTTTTATTTGCTGCAAAACTGCCAGCTCTTCACATTCTGCTGTGGGCAGGACGGCCAGAATCGCATCGGGCCGGAACTGCCCCGGCATGTCAACCGACATGTCAGCCAACATATCAGACAACACGTCTTTACTTGCCAGCTCACTTACTTGAAATCCCAATGGAGAAAGGATGCTCTCCAAAACGGCCTGATGTGAGGCGCTCTCGGAGACAATCAGAACTTTTTTCGGGGTCTCTCCTTGGATAACAGTATACCCAGTAACAACATGCTGCATTTCCTGAGCCGCTCTACTCCGGTCTATAATCTCTACCGGAATCGTGAAGAAAAAACGACTTCCCGGCCTCTCAAATTTCTCACCCTGCTGATAATGAAGGTCAAGAGGGCTCTTCACGCGAAGTTCTCCCCCCATAAGACGAACCAATTTATGACTGATGGCAAGGCCGAGCCCGGTGCCTTCTGAGTACTGCAAACGTTCTCCACTCTGTCTGAAGGGCTCAAAAATATCCTCCTGCATTTCCAGAGGAATACCAGGCCCGTTATCCTCCACGGTAATCGTTACAAAGGCTTTCTTCTCTCCCTGTTTTTTCACCTCGGATTGCAGAAGACAATCCCCTCCTTTAGGCGTAAACTTGACCGCATTAGAGAGCAGGTTGAAAATAACCTGACGGATCCGCAATTCATCTGCCTGCACAAACGCTGATTGTTGAGGATCTTCAAGGCATCGAAGAGTTACCCCCTTAAAATCAGCCTCAGCTCTGAAAACATCCACTATTCCGGAAAAAAAATCAGGTAACCTAAACACCCGTGGGACGAGTTCTATTTTCTCCGCCTCAATTTTTGAAAGATCAAGAATGTCATTAATAAGCATCAAGAGGTACTCGCCGGAATTCTTGATGATCTGCACCCTGTTCAGCTGTTTCGAGGTTAAGGTGCTGTCAGCACCGAGAAGCTGGGCATACCCAAGAACCGCATTCAAAGGAGTACGCAACTCATGGGTTATATTGGCTAAAAAAATAGATTTGGCACGATTGGCTGATTCAGCCTGTTCCTTTGCCGCAACAAGCTGCTGTTCTGCCTGCTTTTGTGCTTTTTCGGCCTGCTTGCGGTCTGTAATATCATGAATAATAGAGTAGAGCAATTTCCGCTCTCCGCTTTGCAGGGGGCCGGAATAGACCTCCACATCACGCACCTCTCCTGAAGCCAATCTATGACGAAAATTAAAATACAACCGTTCTTCCTGCTCAGCCCGAGCCATTTCCTCCCGAACCTCTTCAGGAGAAAGTTGGTTAATATCCGTTATCCGCATCGCGACAAGCTGATCTACTGAATATCCATAATAGAAAGCAGCAGCCTGATTTGCCTCGACAATAGCACCTTCTGTCGGATCGATAATTAGTTTCACTGCCATATTTGTTTCAAAGGTTTGGCGATATCGTTTCTCGCTTTGTCGCAAGAGTTCCCCGGTTTTTTTACGCTCTGTGATATCCTCTTTGGTGGCGACGAACTTAACAATGGTCGAGTCTTCAGAAAAAATAGGGGCAATAATAACTGATTCCCAGGACAAGATGCCGTCTTTTCTTTTATTAAGTAATTCCTCTTTCCAAACTTTGCCGCTCATGACAGTCTGCCAAAGCTCACCATATTTTCCAGCTGGGGTATATCCTGATTGAAAAATACGGGTTGAGCGACCTTTCAACTCCTCAGCCGTGTAACCGGTCAACTGCTCCATCCTGGAGTTAACATATTCAATCTTCCCTTCAAGATCCGTAATCACAACAGCAGTGGGACTCTGCTCAATCGCTGTGGACAGGATGCTCACCTGCTGATCATGATGGCGCAGCACCCGCACCATCCGGTTAAACGAAGAGGCTAAGGAAGAAAACTCAACAGTGCCTACCTCTTCATCAAGCAAAGGATTCTGCCTCGTATCAAACGAATTCATCGCAGATATCAGGCGTTCCACAGGGCGGGTCACAGAAGAGCGCACAAAAAATGCTGCAACAGGAAGAAACAGCAAAAAGACCATAACAAAAACAATAACCAAGGCGCGTCCAAGCACAGTGACACCCTGGTGGACAAACTCCAGAGGCTGAACAAACAACAGCACAGCATATTCCTCTTCCCCCTCCTGTTCCTGCACAAGAAGCCGCGCTCCGTACATGATATTATTTTCATCACTGATCTGTTGCGCCTTCCATTGAATCTTCGACTCCTCACCCCCGGTACCCAACCCTAATACCGGCAAGTTATCCACAGGATAATCTTTGACAGACAAGGGCGGAGCACCAGTGGCAAGGCTGCTCGCAAGCATTTGAGAATCCGAAAAATATACTGGATCCGCAGAGCCTGCTAGGCCTACTGAGGCCGCATACAGATAAATATCACACCCGCTCTCCTGAGCAATACGGCCTAAGAGTTCAGACGTAATCCGCTCTGCAAGGGTCCGCTCTGCAAGGAAATCTTGCGGTAGATTCTGCCCCTGTTTAAGCCCCTGTTGCAGCCCTTGTTGCAACCTTTGCTCCAGAGTCAAAACGCCCTGCTCAATCCGCTTTCGGGCCTGCTCCTGATAATGATGATAAATGAGCAGAGTGAACACGAAATAAATTGTCGCCAGAAGAATACAGGTCAGAGATGTCCACAAGAGCAGAACATGACTGCGTAACTTCATTTTCCTACAACGATGCATCATCAATGCCTGTTCTCCTGATCAGTTTTTTCAAAAAATACAACCGGAAGCATGCATTAGTCTTATAATATCAAAAGAGCTGAAACGAAGTCAAACAGAGAACCTGTTTTGACGAGAACAAACCCTTGCATCGAAGTCTATTGTATTCACATTGTCATTCAGGAGGTTCTATGGTATTTTTAGGGAGAGAACGTAACCTGTTCAGCTGAATGGGGTTTTCAATCTCTTTCCAGCTGTTTATTCCCGGCCTGACAGAACCGATGTGCATTCAATTCGTATCGCACATCACTGTATATAATAAAAGATGCAGGTCTAACGCAGACTGTAGCTCTGACGCGCTTTGCAGGCGGGCCGATTCATTTTCTTACAATTAAACAATCTAACCTTCAGATACAGTTACTTTATTATGCGTTATTCTCAGATGCTCATCCGCACGGCCAAAGAAATACCAGCCGAAGCCGAAGTTATCAGTCATCAGCTGCTGCTGCGGGCCGGTTGTATCCGCAAGCTGACCTCAGGTCTGTATACCTATCTTCCTCTCGGGCTGGCAGCAATCAGAAAGGTGGAAGCCATTGTCCGTGAAGAGATGAACCGATCCGGTGCTCAAGAACTGCTCATGCCTATGGTCCAGCCTGCTGACCTCTGGCAAGAGTCAGGACGATGGATAAAATACGGCCCTGAGCTGCTCCGCTTCAAGGATCGACATAATCGAGAGTACTGCCTCGGCCCCACCCATGAAGAGGTCATTACCGATATTGCTCGCCGCGAGCTGCATTCGTACCGCCAGCTTCCGGT
>JBATKL010000057.1:0-3193 GCA_049669385.1 Candidatus Electrothrix sp.
AATGCAATGGGCTCTATCCCGCCCCTGGTGCTTATGTATTTCATAACTATCAAATTATCAAATTATCAAATGAATAAAAAAATGGGTATTTGCTGCGGCTGTTCACGCCGCTTGTATAGTCGTTGTATGTCAAAATATGCCTATCGAAAAAACAGGACAACAGGAAGCATCCTGCTGATGCAGAAGGAATTCTACAGGGTATCCGATGGATGTCAAATATTATCTCTCGCTATAAATACCCTTCCTGCTACCGCAATGCGCGGAAAAAGACAAAAAAGATCGCCGCCTTTCCGCCTCTATGCTATGATTACAGAGTATTACCTCTTCCCTTCCCAAGTCCAGGATGAAGAAATAACAAAACAAAAGGCGAGACCACCCTGTCTCCAGTGTACTCCATTAAGAGTGACGACGGAGGAACGACGGAGGAGCAAATATTAAAAACGACCTCATCAATAATTGCATCGGAAAGACGATACAGTGAAAACAGAGAACAAACACAAATGCCCAGTTTAGTTCAATCGACATTATTTGAACTTCTCCAGCCAGAAGACTTCCCCGTTTCTCAGGAGGCAAAAATCGCGGTTGAAGAACTTGCAATCAATAATAATCGCGAGATTCGCGGAGCAGTGTATACGCGCCCTGAAGTAGTTGACTTCATACTTGACCTCATCGGATTTACAGAGGATAAACCACTTTTTCAAAAACGCATCCTGGAGCCTTCGTTCGGAAACGGCGATTTTCTGCTTCCGATAATTGACCGGATAATTGTCTCGTGGAAACGCCATTCAAAATCAATGGACAGCAAAGAGCTGCAAAATTCTCTCCTTGCAGTCGAATTGCACCTGCAAAGTGTTGCTACAACAAGAGCGTCAGTAGTGAGCAAATTGACTGACCACGGCATTCCTCAAAATGAAGCGCTCGAAATAGCTCAGACCTGGCTGATACAGGGAGACTTTCTCCTCAACACCCCGAAGCAACAGTTCGATTTTGTTACAGGAAACCCGCCCTACGTCAGACAGGAACTCATTCCGGCACCACTCTTAAAAGAATATCGAAGTCGTTTCACTACAATGTATGATCGAGCCGATCTTTATGTTCCTTTTTTTGAGCAAGCTTTATCTGCGCTAGGAACCTCGGGTATACTGGGATTTATTTGTGCTGATCGTTGGATGAAAAACAAATACGGTGGGCCGCTACGCAAGCTCATATCTGACACCTACCATTTGAGAGCTTATGTCGATATGGTGGACACGGATGCTTTTCTGTCCGATGTCAGTGCGTATCCCGCAATAACAATTATAGATAGAAACCGAAACGGCCTTACAAGAATCCTTCGAAGGCCGAAAATAGAAAAAAAGGCATTATCTGCTTTGGCATCCGAGATCCTTGCTCCGACTTTACCCAAAGGATCGACGGTACAGGAAATGAACAATGCAATCAATAATGATGAACCTTGGCTACTTGATCCAACAGGACGAACGCGATCATTGCTCAGCCGCCTTGAACTCGAATTTCCTACGATTGAAGAAACGGGCTGCAAGGTCGGCATCGGCGTTGCGACAGGAGCAGACAAAATTTTCATAGGCAACTATGATGCTCTTGATGTAGAAAAAGATAGAAAAATTCCTTTAGTAAGGACAAAGGATATTAAAACCGGCCAGGTTATCTGGCAGGGTGATGGCATAATAAATCCTTTTGACAGTACCGGGAGCTTGGTTAACCTCAACGACTACCCAAAATTGAAAAACTATCTGCACAAGCATAAAACGACTATAGCTAATCGACATTGTGCAAAAAAATCCCCAGCAAACTGGTACCGTACTATTGATCGCATCAAGCCCTCCCTGACATATATTCCTAAACTTTTAATTCCCGACATAAAAGGAAAAGCCCATATCGTTTTTGAAAACGGCAAATTATACCCTCACCATAATCTATATTATATCATTTCCAATTCATGGGACTTGCAGGCACTTCAGGCAATACTGTTATCCGATATAACAAAATTCTTTATCGTAACCTATTCAACAAAAATGCGGGGTGGATACCTTCGTTTTCAAGCTCAATATCTTCGACGCATAAGACTGCCCTGCTGGAACAATGTTTCCAACTCAATGCGCAAAGAACTTATTACAGCCGGTTCCACAAGAAATATTGCCTCCTGCAATCAAGCGGCCTTCAAACTGTACGGATTGAGCAAAAAAGAAAAGATCACCCTCAACGGTAACGGAGAATAGACTGTGTCACTTACCCTCTCAAATTATGAGATAAAAACCGAGAATGCCGTACGTTCTTTCTGGACGAGTCGCTCTGTTGCTCAACAACAACAGCAAAAAAAATCCGGGAAATCAGATCAAGGGGAACGATCAGGCGTAACAGCCGGAAAGAACATGGACGGTTTCATCGAACTGTTCATTGATATTATCCATGAAAATGGGTTGAATAATGTGGAGATACATCAAAAACGCTCAGCCCTGACACTACCGGGTTTCTTTCGTCCGACAAAAATATGGGATTTATTGGTGACACACAAAGGAAAATTAATCGCTGCTCTTGAACTGAAAAGTCAGGTCGGCCCCTCCTTTGGAAATAATTTCAACAACAGAACAGAAGAAGCTATCGGAATGGCACTCGATTTCTGGACGGCATACCGGGAAGGAGCTTTCGGCAATCAATCCCGCCCATTTGTTGGTTGGCTGATGCTGGTTGAAGACGCTGAAAAATCACGATCTCCGGTTCGCGATACATCGCCACACTTTCCTATTTTTGAAGAATTCAAAGGGGTCTCGTATCTTCAACGATATGACCTCTTATGTCAAAAGCTGATGAAAGAGCAACTGTATACAAACGCCGCCCTTCTTACTTCTCCTCGTTCTGCCGCTGATACCGGATCTTTTTCCGAGTTATCAATAATGACCGGCATGAGAACATTTGTCAGCTCGTTAGCAGGACATGTTGCAGCTGAAGCTGTGCGAATTGAAGAGTAAGGATTTTTGGAAAAACGAATTCGGCCTTACAAACCTCACTGCTTGTTATTACGTTTTAAAGTTACTCTAACGAAAACTCGTCATTATGAATATCGATAAACACAGAGCCATTTCGTACTGCGGTTTCAAACGCTGCCATGACCTGATTCCAGAGCTCCAAAACAATTCCGCGTATCGAAAAGTATTTTTTCCTCTCTGGATGGGCA
>JBATKL010000058.1:0-3740 GCA_049669385.1 Candidatus Electrothrix sp.
AAATGCTTTTCCACAATATCGGTCGGACTGGTATTGCGGGCAATCAGATTGACCCGTTTGTTCCATTTTTGCAGCTCCTGACAGTAAAGGAGGATGCTGTCAGCCTGTTGGGGCGAGAGTGAAAGGCCGAGCTTATTCAGGCCACTGAGAAATTGTTTGCGATCACACATGGGTTTTCTGAATATTAAACTTCCATCCCTCCCCTGGGGAAGGATAACAAAACTTCGATTGTTCACCAAAGCTAATATATTAGCCTTGGGGACACGTTGCTGTCATCATAATTTATATGAAAAGTGTTGGGTAAGACTCATTTGAGCCGCCTGATGAACTTTCGGGGGATGATGCAAGCGCAAGCGTTGAGTTTTCGAAGCAAATTGAATATACTTCTGATTATGGTTTTTATCCCCCTTGACACACCCCATTGAGCATGAGAACATGAGGATTTTGCAATGAAAAAGCTGCCCATCGGCAAACAGGAGTTTAAAGGGCTCATTGAAGGCGGTTTTCTCTATGTCGATAAAACACAATATCTCCTTTCCTTGGCCCAGTCCACAGTTCCCATATTTCTTTCCCGTCCGAGAAGATTTGGCAAGTCCTTAATGATAAACACCTTTAAAGAACTTTTTCAGGGTGAGAAAGAGCTCTTTAAAGAGACCTATGCCTATGAAAACTGGGATTTCCAGCAAACTCATCCGGTCATCCGGCTGGACTTGAGCAAGGCGGGCGGCGACCGTGTTGAGGTTATTGCCAATAAGCTACTTGAACTCATTTATAATGCTGCGGAAGATCTGGATATTACTCTCAGGGAGACCCCCTATCCTGACATTGCTTTTGACCGATTGATTCGAAAAGCGGGGAAAGGTACCCCGGTGGTTCTTCTGATTGATGAATATGACGCTCCGGTCCTCAATAACCTGAACAAAGAAAATCTGTCGGCAATAAAAGAACTGCTGCGGGAATTCTACAAGATGATAAAAGCCGATGAAGAGTATATTCGTTTCATCTTCATCACCGGGATTTCCAAATTCACCCAGATGGGGGTGTTCAGTGCCCTTAATCACCTGAATGATATAACCCTGAACGAAAAATATGCAGGATGTTGCGGTTATACAGCTGAAGAAGTTGCCTCCTCCTTTCCTGAACAGATCCAGCAGGTTCGCAGCAAGCAAAATCTGAGCAAAGCAGAGTTCTGGAAAAAGCTGGCCCGTTACTATAACGGCTATTCCTGGGACGGCGAGACCTTTGTCTATAATCCCTTTTCCATACTCAAGTATTTCGATAATAAGGGGCGTTTTATACCCTACTGGATGGAAACCGGTTCCCCGGAATACATCATCCGCTATTCCGCAGATAAAAAATACGACCTTGTTGATTTTGAGCAGGTAAAGGTTTCATCGACCTTTCTCAGCAAGCGGGATATAGATCAGGCCACACCGGAAAGTTTTCTTACCCAGGCCGGTTATCTCACCATAAAAAAAAGAGAAGAAGAGAGTTACACTCTGGATTTTCCCAATGATGAGGTACGGCGTTCCTTTTGTGAATTGATCCTGAATGCGCAATACACGGTTGCTGATGCCGACATTCTGGATGTGCAAGAAGAGCTGAATAAGGCTTTACAGAATGAAGATATTGAACAAATTATTCGACAATTCAAAATCATCTACTCGTCCATACCCTATGTCCATTTTGATGCGAACAAGACGGAACATTTTTACTCTGCCACCCTGCTTATGTACTTGCAGGCCGCAGGTTTTGACGCCTCTCCTGAACGTCTGGGCAATAAGGGACGTCTCGACCTTTCACTCCGGCACGAAAGAACTGTCTACATTTTCGAATTAAAAACTGATTCGGCACAAAAGGCTCTCCGGCAGATCAAAGAAAAAAATTATGCAGGAGCCTACAGAAATAAACGAGTCATTATCATCGGGCTGCGGGTTGATTTCAGTGAACGAAATATTGCCCAATATGAAGCAGAGTGCTTGTGACGGCGTTTTTTCTGCAATGAATGAAAAAAATCAAATAGATGCCTGAGAGGTTGAGATGTTGCACGGCATGCGCCTTACAAGGCTAATTTTTATTCCCGTACCCTTCATAATAATAGGATTGCTCTATCCCTTTAAAGATAATTTCCAGGTTGTTAATCTTCTCGGTTACGTTTGCTGATAAGAGGGTTCTTATTTCCAGATCATTGACCGGACTTCTTTCCATTGCCTGCAAATACAGCATTTTGTCTACAAGCTGCCAGTTGACCACTTTCTTCAGCCGGGTTTTCAGGATCATATCCAGCCAAATACGCATAGCTCTTCCATTCCCCTCCATGAAAGGATGGGCGATATTCATCTCTACATACTTGGCTATTATTTCTTCAAAGGTCTCCTCCGACATTTGTTCGATCTTTACCAGTATTTCATTCAAGTACAGAGCGTTGGCAAACCTGAAGTTTCCTTTTGCGATGTTGTTTGTGCGTATTTCTCCGGCAAAATCATACAGGCCCTGAAAAAGATAATGATGGATTTGTTGCAGGCCTTTTGTTGTGCCGATTTCAAATTGATCAATATCGCCGGTTTCAAAGAGACGATATGCGTTATTGAGACTTTGTTTATCGATATGTTGCATATAAACTCCTATCCCACCTTGGTACCTTCTTTGTTCTTTGTCCCGGAGGGACTAGCCGATAACAAGGGAACCTACTACTATATCAACAGTCATACCTTTTCATCTGACTCGGTATCGATGACCCCGATTTGTTGCGCAGACGAAAGAATTTGCTCCGCCTCTTTTGCAGAGTAACCCTCCAGCCACACGACCTTACCGTTCTTTGTTGTAACATTGATTCTTCGGCTTTTTCGAATCGCAGCCCACGCAATGCACGCTACCGCTACTGCTCCCCACCCGCCGTTAATAACGATTTCAATGGTGAGGCCAGCCGCCATTGGCCCGCCAAGATGAATTCGACGGTTGTACTCGATTTCATGTTCATCAAGCATAGCAAGAAACGAACGATTACTGTCCTTGAAGGTTGTTGCCTTTAGAGTTTCTTCCATTCTCAGTCCTTTTTTAGGCATGCCTGTAACAGGCACCGGGATTTTTCGCTTATCACTGTCCGCCTGCTCTTTTCCTCGTACCATACTGTAATAGGTTAACATTGAAAACACGAAAAGCAAGGCAGGCGGATCAGGGAGAGTGGAGCATCCTCCGGCCTGTCGGTTTTCCTGCACACGAAACCTCGCATTCGTAACATATCTGACACTGGTCAGGATCGGCACCTGACACTCGTCAGGATCAACACCTGACACTCGTCGGGATCAACACCTGACACTCGTCGGGATCAACACCTGACACTGGTCAGCGGGAGAAAGACTACTGCCGTTCAATCCGAGTCACCTCACACTCCAACCGCCCCTGATGAAGCAGCACCTCAATGGATTCTCCAGCCTGAACCTGATCCGCTGCCGAGATCAACGCTCGGCGGCCCGAGACTTTCCGAGCCACAGAGTAACCGCGTGCCAGGGTGGACAGAGGGCTCACCGCCTCCAGCACCCCTGCGGCTCGGGCAAGATCCTGTTCCTTATCACTGATAAGCCTGCTGCCGATTTGGCGAAGCCGTCGTTGCATCTCCTCAATCCGCTGATGATAGAGATTGAGCACCAGTAAGGGATTGTTCCGTTTGAGGCGATTTTCCACCCGGTCCAGGCGGACCTGAAGAGCAGTGAGATTCGCCTGCATGGCATGCCCCATTT
>JBATKL010000059.1:0-4882 GCA_049669385.1 Candidatus Electrothrix sp.
GTCTGCGATGCCGTCAAACAGTTGTTTTTCTCTCTTGTAAGAAAAATACAATTTTTCATTAAGAGGTATCGGAAGGTTGCGAACTTCACCTATACCGGAATATTTATTTATATCTTTGTCAAAAGACGAAGAGAAGGATACGTTGCCTTCCATAACAGGAAATATAATTTTTTCAAATTCTTCTGCCACTTCCTTTATCTGCTCTTCTTCCCTAAGTAGAGACAATACGCTTTGATCGTTAGAAAGTTTCACTGTTTTCTGGTTATTAAACAATATTCCGTCACGATCTCTCTTTACGATCAGCTTGTTTTCCCTCTGAACCGATTCAGCTATAATAGATATCCCTCTTGAATGATTTCCATCATTTCTAAACGAAACTCCAGTATCTTCAAACTCTCCATCCCATATATACTGCGTTCCATTTGATGAAAAAAACTCAATGCGCCACTTAACACCGTTTAATGAATCCCCTGCTGCTATTCTTTTCAAATCAAGAATCGAGTTTAATATACGCGTCTTGCCAACTCCAGATGCCCCGACAAGCAACGTGAGCTGATTAAAGGACACAGGCTTTAATTCCCAGCCAGTTGTCTTGTCGGTATAGGAAATTTTTTTAATACGCATAGCGTTCTTTATTGCCCTTACTGCTTTTTAACAAGATTCTTAGCTTCGTACATACGCATCCACATCGTTAGCCACAATCACCCCGTAGTTGATCGCCCCCAGCCAGCCGCTCATGATAATTCCCACCGAACCAACATGAAATAGACCGCCCACCTCTTTAAAGAGAGAGCGGGAAATATCCAACCCCTCAAACTTGGTGCCAAAGGAAGTGCCTTTGGTATGGAGGGTATAGCGGTTAAAGGTCTTGGGCGTGGCTGAGGAAATGGTATCCACCTTGTCTCGAATGCCGGGGATATATCGCTCCAGATCAACAAAGCAACGCTCCACCATAGCCTCTTTGGCCTTTTTGTAGGCAACATCATCCAGCCCTGCCCAGTCATCGTAATTACCGTTCATAGAGGCAACCACGGTGTAATCCGGCTTTTCTGGACGGGTCTTAGGATAGTAGACAGAAAAGGTGCGGCTCTTGGTCTCCATGCGCCGCATTTCTTCTGAGGAAAAGTTCTCAGCCGTTGAGGTAAAGAGCAAATCCCCCATATCAGGAAAAGACTCCCCTTGACGAATACCGAAATAAACCTGGCAGGAAGAATTATTCACCACCACTTTATCAAAACGGGAGAGAAAATCAGTGCTAAAGGCTTCCCGGCCAGCTAAGTTATCAATGGTATTAGTGATGCCAGAATTGGAGACCACAGCCTTGGCCATAATTTCCCGACCTCCAACAAGGACGCCCCTGGTTTTGCCGTTATCGACCAAAACCCGATCGACCTTGGCCCCGGTGCAGACGGTCACACCGCTCTTTTCCAGATCATCCGCCATCATGCCGATGAGTTTATCAGTACCGCCCTCAAAGGTGAACACGCCTCGGCTCATGAAATTGGAAAAAACAATCCCGTAGGTAATGGCGGGCTCGTCCAGCGTAGAGCCGTTGGCATAGGTGATGGGCTCCATCAGGAGGCGGTGAACATCAGATCGACCCGGAAAAAATTGCTCAAAAAGCTCCCGCGTGGTCATCCCCTGATCATCATAAAAATTCATCGCCCTGACGGTGTTGAAAAAATCATCCACTGTCGTTCGATCAATTTTAAAATCCTCATGAAGGATACGAACAAAATCATCCTTGGCAAAGGTGGTGGTCAGGGAGAACTGGGGATTATCAAAAGCGATCTCTTTGAGCTGGACAATGGAGTCTTTGATTTCCTTGGACCAGTATTTTTTGCAGGTCTTGATCATTCCGTGCGGAAAACCATGCAGAGAGACATCAAAGATATGCCCTCCTCGCTTAAACCAGGTCGCCAACCCACCCAGCTGGATATGGTGCTCCAGCAGGAGAACGGTATGGCCCGCCTTGGCAAGACGTTTGGCACAGGTCAGGCCGCCGAGACCGGAGCCGATAACAATAACATCGTAGCTGTTTTGAACCTGATCAAGAGGTATAAAGGACATAGTAATAAATTATTTCCATGTTAACAGGGAACCCGGAGTACTGGAGCACGTTACTCAGGGCTGTTGATTCGTCTTTCTTTGCAGTGCTAAAAAAAATACTACGCCGTGTTAATCAATAATCGGTAGATCGTTCCCGTTCGTTGAGGAAGATTTTATTTTTTTCATCTCCGTCTTAAAACAATCAGGACAATAGCCGTGTGAGCATTCGACATTCCAATTATTTTTAAAATAGGCCTCAACCCGCATCCAGGTTTTCTCACCGTCCTGCATTTTCCCGCAGACCGGACAGATGAAGATCATATGATACAGCTCAGCGATCTCGTTGATTTCTTCAATCACCAAAAGCGCATGAGGGCTGCCACGAAAGGAAAACGGGGATACCGTGACGAATGCGTATATCTCGGTCTTATGATCATTCTGCATGATTTCCACACGAGTCCGTCGGCGAACAACACGCTTTCCCTGCAAGGCCTGGGTGACGGAAGTTCTAATAATGCAATCAGAGCATTGGGGTGATCCCCCGCAGCCTTTGGATGTTTTTTCAGAATGGATACAATGAATGACTTCTCCGGCACGCTGTTGAAGAATGGTGTCTCGCCCGGAGCGCATGAGTTCCCCTGCCGCTGCATTATATTCCTGAATCCTAACATCCTGATCGACCACAAAGACCATGGAAGGCAGGGCATCAAAGACCTCCCTCAGCATGTATTTTTCTTTCATGGGTATGAATGATACGTTTAAGGAAAAAGGGAAAGAAGCATCTAGAAATTCTTACAAAATATTTTCCAACAGGTCGAGTTGAGCCGCTCCGGTCGGTGTAAACAGCCAGAACAGCCCTGCGCAATTCAGCAGGATAGTTAACCAAAACACAAAACGGAAAGGTTGCTTTTTCGATTTGTGACGTAATGCTTGTTGCGCAACAAGCGCACCTGGCCAGCCTCCGAACAGTGAAAACAGATGGAGGGTACTTTCCGGTGTTCGCCACGCCCCTTTCTTTGCTGCTGATTTATCTTTCGCGTAAACGAGAAAGGTCAGCAAGCTGATAATGAAATAGAGGCCGATAATCAGAAGTGGTATTTTAGTCTGTATCTCCATCGAATTTTTCGACCTCCTTGCTGAAACAATCAGTACAATAACTATATGAACAGTCAATGTTCCAGTTGTTTTCTAAAGAAGAGTTCGCCCAATCACAGGAGTTTTCTCCATCCAACAATTTTCCGCACGCATGACAGACAAGAAGCATCCGGTACAGCTCGGCGATCTTATTGATATCTTCAATCATCAGCAGGGCATAAAGGACTCCCTGCAAAGAAAAGGGAGAAACCGTGATCAAGGCCTGCATTTCGATTATTTTTTTGGGAGAAATCAACTGCACTTTGGCCCGACGACGAATAATAGTCTTTTCATCGAGAGCATCTCTCACAGAATTTCTGATGGTGCAGAACCTACAGGCTGAGGAGCGGCTGCACCCTCCGAGTATCGCAGAAGCATGAATACAGCACAGGATATCGCCAGCCCGCTGCTGTGGAACAGCACCCCTTGCTGTCGTGATGAATTCAGCTGCTAGTGCATTGTACTCTTGAATCCGCACATCCCGATCAACGACAAATACCACCGAAGGAAGGGCATCAAGCACTTCCCTCAGTATCCCTTTTTCTTCTGTCACCATGGGCTATCCCTTCAAAAGAACCAGAAAAAGATTTTATCTCTTTAAAACCCTTATGCTACCCCAAAAGATGCTGATTAACAATAGTCACGCCGCTGAGCATGGAGCCGACAATACCGAGATAGCCCTGATCCGTGCCCGCGATAAAGAGATTCGACCAAGGGGTTCTGCCGCTCTTGATCTTGATCGGACTGCCGTATACGGCCCCGCCGCATTTTTCCGTAAATCGCTCAATGGTCATGGGTGTGAAGCTATCATGAAAGACTGCCCCCTGAGTATAATCACCAAGGATTTGACTCACTGCTGTTGTTGACTGCTGTCCGCATTTTTCTTTAAGCCGCTGGTATTGTCCCTTGTCAGCCGCTGCCTGCCGCCAAAGGTCATAATTGGCTGCATTGGTCACCCGTACCTGGGTCGGTGTATCGTTTTGACGTTCAATTCCCTGAAAATTATCCGGGAAACAGATCACACCCCAGGAAGGATCAATGGCCTCGGCAGGTCGATGATACCTGAGCTGATCCTTGAGACTGTAAAACAGGATGGTTCGCCCTGCCCTTTCCGGCGGCAGATCCAGTTCCGGGATCATGGAGATGGTCTCCATAAAGGTCATTCTACCAATATACTGGTCAATATCTAGGGGCCAGCCGCTTAATTGAGCCGTTCCTGGAATCCCCACAGTGGACAGAACCGCATCTGCGGTGATCTCTTCGCCGTTGTGCAAACGGACGCCCTGCACCCTGCCATCCTTGTTCATGATTGCAGCAACTGGGGCGCGAAAACGGAGTTCTCCTCCGAATCGGGCATACTGTTCCAACAGCATGTTGATCAAATCTTTAATCGTTCCTTCTGGACGAAAAAAGCCCTCCAAAAAGAGCGCCCGAAACATAATGGCAAACTGGCCCAGATCCATATCATGCTCTTCGGCATTGCCGTACACCATCAAAGGCAACAAAAGCATGTCCTCTAGCAGAGGCTCAGCAAGGCGATCCCGGAGAAAATTCCGGGCCGATTGCCAAGGTACCTCGGCAAAGGGATCATAGGCATCAATCTCCTTGACCATTGCCCGAAATCGGTCAATGCTTGCCGGAAAATGACGTGCTATTTCTTCGCAGAGAAGATTAAGGTCGTTGGAAAATTGAAGCGATG
>JBATKL010000060.1:0-3393 GCA_049669385.1 Candidatus Electrothrix sp.
AAAAGATATCATCCGGAATTTTTACCTGAGCTTTGCCGCCTCGTTGCCGAGGCTACCGGTAGAAATATCGCCGACAATCATCCCTTGGTTGGTTCAGCCATCTTTACCTGCGAAAGCGGATTGCATCAACATGGGTTGGCTGTTAACCCGGATATTTACGAACCATACGCTCCAGAACGGGTTGGTGGAATACGGCGACTCCATTTCGGTGAAAAAACCGGAGCCAGAGCTGTCCAGATGCAACTCCATAAGGCAGGGCTCCGACTTGATGAAATGCAGCTCAAAGACCTAGTCAGTCGGATACGATCCGGCGGACAGGTACTTAACCAAGAACAGCTTCTCCGCTTTGCCGCTGAATGCTGCTAAACTTTCTGAAAAAGAGGAAAAAATATGCTTAAGGAGAAAGAGGACGCCATCCTCTTCCCTGACCACAGTCTCGCTGCCAAGGGTACTGAGGCTTTGGAAATCAAGGCGTTGTATCATATTGTCAAACTGATTGGGTCTGCGGTCCATCTGGACACAGCCCTTTCTGCCATCCTCAGAGTCCTCCATGATACCTTGCGAATGGAGCGTGCCACTTTGGCTTTGCTGGATGAAGGGCATGAAAATTTGACTATCCGGGCCTCGTACGGCTTGAGTATCGAAGAGGAGCAGCGCGGTATTTATAATCTTGACGAGGGGATCTATGGTAAGGTATTCCGTAGCGGAGCCCCGTTTATTGTCCCTGATATCAATAGCGAGCCTCTTTTTCTTAACCGTACCGGATCCCGGCAGATGTTCAGCAAGACCAAACTCTCTTTTATTGGCGTGCCGGTGCTGCTGAAAGAAAAACCGGTCGGGGTTCTCAGTGTTGACCGTCTTTTCGGCTTGGAGGTCTCCCTTGAAGAAGATGTTCGTTTTCTGACAGTGCTTTCCGCCTTGATTGCTCAGTTTCTCAACCTGAATCAGGCTATCCGTCAAGACCGCGAAAAGTTGGTTTCAGAAAATCAGAGCCTGAAGGCCCGGCTCCATGCCCGTCATAAAAAGCATTATATTATCGGACAGTGTAAGGTTATGCAGGAGGTCTTCTGGAGCATTGAGCGAGTTGCGCCGAGCCGCGCCAGCGTGCTGCTCCTTGGCGAATCTGGAACCGGAAAAGAGCTGGCAGCCCAGGCCATTCATGAGGCCAGTACCAGGAGGGAGAAGCCTTTTGTAAAAATCAACTGTGCTGCTTTGCCCGAGAACCTTTTGGAAAGCGAGCTCTTCGGCCATGAAAAAGGCGCTTTTACCGGTGCTGATGGGACGAGGGAAGGGCGTTTTGAAATGGCAGATAAGGGGACGCTTTTTCTTGACGAGATCGGTGAGATGCCTCTGTCTCTTCAGGCGAAGTTGCTTCGGGTTCTTCAGGAGCAGCAGTTTGAGCGCCTTGGCTCAAACCGTACCATCAGTGTAGATGCCCGCATTATTGCGGCAACCAATGTCAGCTTAGAAAAGGCGGTGCTCAACGGTAGCTTTCGGAATGACCTCTATTACCGACTCAATGTGGTGCCCCTTGTTTTGCCTCCGCTTCGGAAGCGAAAAGATGACATTCCTTTGTTGGCGTATTTTTTCCTCAAGGCGAGTAATAAGCGAAATGACAAAAATGTACGGATGACTAAGGAGTTCCTGGACTTGATCACTGATTACGATTGGCCAGGCAATATTCGTGAATTACAAAACCTGATGGAGCGCTTGGTTATCCTCTCCACAGGAGACATCCTTTCTGTCCATGATCTTCCAGGATATTTTCTTCAGCCCTCCGGTGAACGGCTCATGTCCGACAGGGAGGAATTGGGTCAGCCCCTCTATATGACTGAGCAGGGAACAACAGAAAACCGCATCCCTCGTTCTCTCCAGGAATTAGAGCGTGAGCAGGTGGAAGCGGCTCTGAAACGACACGGCTGGGTTCAGGCGCGAGCAGCCCGTGAGTTGGGTCTCACCCAGCGGCAGATTGGCTATCGGATTAAGAAGTTTAGTTTGAAACGGCCTGCGTTGTATTGATGACACGCTTGAATCTGGAAAGTAACAAGCAGTATCGGATGCTTTCTATACGCTTCGGCATCGACCTCACACCATCTTGGTAGTGGGGTCGTTTTATTTCATATCCCTCTCGTCAGATGAAGGTTCCATCTATCCTCCCTCACCGAAAACTCGGCACAGAAGGAAAAAGCCCCGGATCAGTATGAGGTATAAAGCGAGATCCGGAAAAACGAATCATGAATTCCTGATTCACATTCAGCTCAAGATAGGTAATCTTACGGGCGATCTCCTGCGACCGCGCAAAGGCCATATGATCAAGGAGGATCATCTCAGCCCCGCGCAGGGAGCTGTTGCCCACCGGCTGAAAGGTAGAGAGGGGCAGGTCTGGCAGCATGCCCAGAGTAATGGCCTGCCGGGGATCAATATGCTTACCAAAGGCTCCGGCAACCGAGATCCGGTGCAACTCGTTGAATTCCACCCCGACTTGACCGATCAGGGTCACCAGAATAGCGTACATTGCCGCCTTGGAACGCATCATGGCGTTCAGGTCAAGCTGACTGAGCACGACAGGCTCCTCATTGCCCGCCTCTTGGGCAGCAATCACCTGAAAGACCTGCTCACCACCGAGCTCCAGCAGTCGCTCCTGTACAAATTTTTTATGCTCTGCTGACTGGCCTGAAAAGGTGCCCTGAAATTTACCTCGCAGATCAACAATGCGGGCAAGATAGAGCTCCGCCACCAAGTCAATCAACCCGGAGCCGCAAAGTCCCAAGGGCCGCCCTTCACCGATACTACGCCAACTGAGTTGCCAGTTTTTTTTATCAATAGCCACATGCTCAACAGCCCCGGCACCAGCCCGCATGCCCATCCTTGCCACCCCTCCCTCCAGAGCCGGACCGGCAGCTCCAGCACAGGCGATTAGCCATTCGTTATTGCCCATCACCACCTCGGCATTGGTGCCCACGTCAATGAGCATGCAGATCTCCTCGGTCTGATCAAGGCCGGTGGCAAGGATGCCGGAGATCAGGTCGCCGCCAAAGTAACTGCCCCGTCCTGGCAGCACCCGGACTGTTGCCTGCTTATGGAGCTTCAACCCAATTTCTCGGGCCAGGAAGGGATCAGGGGCGTTGACCAAGGGGATGTACGGTTCCCGGCAAATATGGCGCGGACTGAGTCCGAGCAGGAGATGCACCATGGTTGTGTTGCCGGATACAGACAGAGCCTGAACGTCCTGTATTTTGATTCCGGCCTTCTGACATACGTCTTCAAGCAGTTCGTTAATAGAGGCGATAACCGCATCCTGAAGAAGAACAAGTCCCTCTCCCGCTTTCTCTGGCCCGCCACCTTTTTTACTCTCGGCAAAATGAATCCGACTGAGGATGTCTGCTCCGTGGC
>JBATKL010000061.1:0-2029 GCA_049669385.1 Candidatus Electrothrix sp.
AGCGGCTGGAAATGGAGATCGGGGTTATTCAGGAAATGGGCTTTTCCGGTTACTTCCTTATCGTGGCTGATTTTATCAATTGGGCCAAGAGCAAGAAAATTCCAGTCGGGCCTGGTCGTGGTTCTGGTGCAGGCAGTCTGGCCGCCTTTTGCATGTCCATTACGGATATTGATCCCATTCCCTACGGCCTGCTTTTTGAGCGTTTCCTCAACGTGGAGCGGGTTTCCATGCCTGACTTTGACGTGGATTTCTGTAAGGAACGACGGGACGAGGTAATTGACTATGTCCGTCGCAAGTACGGCGGTGATGATCATGTGGCTCAGATTGTGGCCTACGGTTCGATGAAGGCTCGGGCTGTGCTCCGCGATGTAGGCCGAGTGTTAGAGGTGCCTCTGCCTGTGGTGGACCGAATTGCCAAGCTGGTCCCTGATGAGCTGAAAATCACCCTGAAAAAGGCCATTGATAAGGAACCCCGCCTTCGTGATGCCATGCAGCAGGATCCCGCTGTTCGGGAACTGCTCAAGGTGGCCCAGACCCTGGAGGGACTGTCTCGCCACAAGTCCACCCATGCGGCAGGGGTGGTGGTGTCGCCCAAGGCTATGGTGGAATACCTGCCGGTCTGTGTCGGTTCCAAGAAAGAAATCCTGACCCAGTTTGACATGAAGTACACCGAGATGACCGGACTGATTAAGTTCGATTTTCTCGGCCTCAAAACCCTGACCGTTATTGATCGGGCTCTGAAGCTCATTGAGCAGGACATCGGCACCTGGATCGATTTAAGTAAAATCGCTATGGATGACCAGCGCACCTATGACCTGCTCTGTGCGGGCAACAGTTTGGGTGTATTTCAGCTGGAGAGCGACGGAATGCGGGAGCTGTTGGTCAAAATGGCTCCAGAACAATTCACCGATCTGATCGCCCTGGTGGCCCTGTATCGGCCCGGTCCCTTGGATTCCGGTATGGTGGATCAATTTGTCGAGACCAAGCATGGTCGTCGTCCCCCGGAATACCCTCTGCCCCAGATTAAAGCTGTCCTGAAAGAGACCTACGGCGTTATTGTTTATCAGGAACAGGTCATGAAGATCTCCAATATTCTGGCCTCGTACAGCCTGGGTGATGCGGATATCCTCCGGCGGGCTATGGGGAAGAAGATTCCCGAGGTCATGGAGGAAGAACGGGGCAAATTCATGGCCGGGGCTGAGGGGAATAATATACCTAAAGAAAAGGCCGCCTACGTCTTTGATCTTATGGCTAAGTTTGCGGGTTACGGCTTTAATAAATCTCATTCAGCCGCCTATGCCCTGATCGCCTACCAGACCGCCTATCTCAAGGCCCATTATCCGGCCCAGTTCCTGGCTGCTTTGCTGTCCTGCGATGTGGATAACACGGACAAGGTGGTCAAGTACATCAATGAATGTAAGCAGATGTCCATTCCGGTTCTGCCGCCGGATGTCAATGAATCATACCATGATTTTACAGTCATCAATGATCGGATTCGTTTTGGGCTGGCAGCAGTCAAAAATGTGGGCGGTGCAGCCTTGGATTCCATGATAAGGGAGCGCGAGGAAAACGGCCCGTATTCCTCGCTGGCTGATTTTTGCGGTCGGATTGATTCCAGTAAGGTTAACCGGAAGGTTTTGGAAAATTTGGTCAAGGCCGGAGCCTTTGACTTTGTACAGGTGAAACGAGCCCAGCTCATGGAGGTGCTGGACCAGGCCCTTGAGCAGGCCAAGGCTGTGCAGCGGGATCGCCTGAGCGGCCAGATGAGCCTGTTTGCTGTGGGTGGAAATAAGAAGGAGCGTACGCAGAGCACTGAAATTAAATTTCCCGATAGAGACGAGTGGCCGCAATTGAAAAAGCTCTCCTATGAAAAGGAGACCATTGGTTTTTTTCTGACTGGCCATCCCTTGGACGGTGTGGTTGATATGATTCGTATGGTTGCTGATGCGGATATCGAGGCCTTGGAGAATCGGCGGGAAGGGCAGGCTGTCCGGGTTGGCGGGCTGATCCAGCAGTACAAGGAGCATAT
>JBATKL010000062.1:0-10621 GCA_049669385.1 Candidatus Electrothrix sp.
TCGGAGAAGGGCGTTATTGTTCAGGTTTGATGGCGGCGCAGCTGACGGCTTGGAGCCTGCTGGAATCTCTTTAAAATCCCGCAGCGGAAAAGCCGATTCGTAGAGCTGCCAGGGCAATGCAGCAGGCGAGCACGAGTCGTAATGAAGCTATAGGGACTCGGTGGCTGACGAGCCCGCCGAGATGAGCTGCCGGGATGACGGTGAGAATGATCGGCAGAGCCAGGGGCCAGACAATTTGTCCGGTCAGAGCCTTGCCAACAAAGGCCGCAAAAGAGGAGAGCAGAACGATAGCAAGATTGCTGCCAATGGCAATTCTGGTGGGAACCTGAAGAAAAGAGGTCATCAGAGGAATGAGCAGAAAAGAACCGCCTTGGCCGACAAGCCCGCCTGTCAGGCCAACCGTGCCTGCAACGGCTACTGCTCTGGTCCGGCTGAAAGTAAGTTTTGTAATATCTGGAGATTCGCAGTCTTTTTTTGGCGGAATAAAAATCAGCAGAGCCGCAGGCAGGGCCATGAGAGCGAAAATAATCAATAAGAGATTATTGGCCATGTATCCGGCTGTGGCCCCTCCTATCAAGGCTGCTGGAAAGATGGTGCCCCCCATCCAAACCGTCAGGCGGTTTGAAACAAAATGGAATTTTTTATGGGTCAGGGCACCGGAAAGACAGGAAGCCAGGCCTTGAACAACAGTCAGACCAGCGATATCCCGCATGGGAAGAGGCGGAAGATTGATCCAACTGGGAACGTAGAGGAGGAGCGGTGCCATGAGAATACCTCCCCCGATCCCCAGCAGCCCGGAAAAAAATCCGACAAATAGCCCGAGACAACCTGTTAGGAGTTGCAGTTCCATTTTTTTATACCGCGCAGTCGAGTTTTTACTCGACGGTGATGCCTGCTGGCTCGTCGAGCATTTCTCCAATGCGGACAGCTGAATGGACACCGTTACGGTGTAAGGCTGTCACCAATTCATCTGCTCGGTCCTGAGGCACGGAAAGGAGAAGACCACCCGAAGTCTGGGGGTCATAGAGCAGTTCTTCCTCATAAACCGAGAGGGAGGCTCGCATATCCAGGACGTGTTTAGCTACCAGGGCGCGATTCGCCTTATTGCTGCCGGTTGTCTCGCCTTTTTTATACATATCCAGGGCCCCGGCATAAAAGGGGAGAGCACTGTGTTTGAGCAGGACTCTTGCGTCGGCACCATGAGCAACCTCAAGCAGGTGACCGAGGATGCCGAAACCGGTAATGTCAGTGCATGCTCGCAGATCAAAACGGAGGGCTGTTTCCATGGCTGGGCCGTTTAGGGCGGCCAGGGAAGGGAGCATATCTTGCTCAATATCTTTAAAGGCCATTTTGCCGGAGCGAACAGCGTTGAAGAGAACACCCGACCCCAGTGGTTTGGTCAGGATGAGGGCGTCTCCGGGCAGAGATCCCGCATTGGTGATAACCCGTTCAGGATGGACGGTGCCGTTTACGCAGAGTCCGTACTTCGGTTCCTCATCATCAACAGTGTGCCCGCCGACAAGGCAGGCCCCGGCCTCCACGACCTTGTCATGACCGCCGCGAAGGATTTCTTTGAGAATACCCATGTCAAGATGCTTGGAAGGAAACATGACGACATTGAGGGCCGTAACAGGTCTGCCGCCCATAGAGTAGACATCAGAAATGGAGTTGGCCGCTGCAATCTGGCCGAACCAGTACGGATCATCAACCGGCGGGGTGATAAAATCAACCGTATTGATCATAGCCACCTCGTCGTTCAGACGATAAACCGCTGCATCATCGGAGGTTTCTATACCGACCAGCAGCTTTGGGTCATTTGGCGGGGTGAGTCCGGCAAGCGCGTCCGACAGATCCGTCGGACCGATTTTAGCCGCTCAACCGCAGGTGCGAGCCAATCCAGTTAAGGTTTTTTTCTTAAAAAACACTGTGAGCACCTCCTTGTGTAAAGGTTGTGTAAGGGAAAAATGGATAAAGCCCGTCACCTGTTCTCTGCTCTTCCCGAGGCCAGGGAATCGTCCATCGTAGAGTAAAAGCGGGGCAGGGCATTGTCAAGGTGAAAGAAGATTCGGTTCTGCGATCTCAGTCAGGCCGGGAGTATACAGGGTTTCCCTGACCTCATCAAGTGAAGGGCAGACAATAATTTTTTTGCGGATTTCAGCCGCACCCCGCAGGCCGGTAAAATAGCGACAGGTATGATTCTTGACCCGAAAAAGCAGCCGTTCTGTGTCCAGGTGCTCTTCAGCAAGTTCCAGATAGCGCAGGATGACAGGCAGGCGGGCAGCCAAACTTTCTGGCATACCTTCTGCGCGGAAAACCCAGGGGTTTCCCAATGCGCCACGTCCAACCATGACGCCGTCGCAGCCGGTCTCCGCCATCATCTCCAGCCCGTCTTCATAGCACAGGATATCACCGTTACCGATTACCGGAATGTTGACCGCTTGTTTTACTGCCGCAATAACCTGGCGGTCTGCCTTGCCCCCGAACTGCTGGGCCCAGGTTCGGGCGTGAACAGTGACTGCGGCGGCCCCGGCAGCCTCGGCCATCTGCGCGAATTCCGGGGCGATGATTTTGCTGTCGTTCCAGCCACTGCGGAATTTGACGGTCACCGGACAAGGGGTGTTGGCAACCACCGCACGGATAATTTCCTCTGCGGTCCCCAGGTTTTCCTCTTTCATCAGGGCCGCCCCTGAACCCTTTTTGATGACTTTGCGAACGGGACAGCCCATATTAATATCAATGAGATCTACCGGCCTTTTTGAGACAAGAGCAGCAGCCTGACCCATGAGCTCCGGCTCGTTACCAAAGAGCTGGATAGCCCAGGGGCGTTCTTCTGGGACGGTTTTGAGCATGATCAGCGTTTTTTCCTGACCGTAGACCAAACCGTGACAACTAATCATCTCAGAAACAGTCAGGTCGGCCCCCATCTCCCGACAGAGGAGCCGAAAAGAGAGATCAGTGTAGCCTGCAAGGGGGGCGAGGATAAATGGATTGTTAAGAAGAAGAGAGGCGATGTTCATAACTGCTATTGCGTAGTATTTTTTTTATTGATATCAGCTAAAATTATCAAGAGTGCTATACATGGTTGGAATATAGCCGATAATCGTCTATATTGCTGCAAAAACGGTAGTCCTTGACTCGGAGGAATGTTTTTTCTGGGAGTATCGCCAGATCGGGCTTGTTTTCGGACCAATTATGAATATGTAAGTTGGCAGCTGCTCGGTCGTTTTTTTTTAACATGAGGAGTCAGAGGGAGGACGCATTTGAGCTGTTTGAAATGTTTATGAAGTTAATGGGCTACGGGCGGCTTAGCCTGCATTTTTTCCGAGGCCGCTCTCTTTCTGCAACACGAAGAATAAAAAGGGCCTGATTGTTCAGGTTGACAAAAAGGTAAAAATCATAGAAAAGGGACGCGCAACTTTTTATGTGGGTATGGAGTTGGTGTTTACCTCGCTCATCGTCTCCGGTTAAACCGATTAGGCGAAATCGGTAACTTGACCAGACAGTACAACGAGATGCTTGGGGGGGGTGCAACGTTAATAGTATAAAACGGAGGAAGTGGCTGTTCCTGCGGCCTAACCAGCCTGCTTAATCACAGAAAGGTGATGGAGGATTTTGCCCGTCTGAACTGGCGGTCATTATACAGGGTCTTGATTTTTTAAACGCATTATCTGCCGGAGTTATTTTTCCGGCTTGATGTATTTTACCTCTTTACGGTTGATTGACCGTGATAACGTATTGTGGGGACTATTATGAGAAATAATGTATGGGGGCAGCATCTGCTCTTAGACCTTGCTGGTTGTAACGCAAATGTTTGCGAGAAAGAAGCCATTGCCGACTTTGTCCGGGAGCTGGTACCGGCTATTGACATGAAGGCCTATGGCGAACCTTTGATTGTCCATTTTGCTGAGCATAGCTATGAAGCGGCTGGCTATTCTCTGGTGCAGCTGATTGAGACTTCGGCTATTACCGGCCATTTTGGCGATAATAATCGAGATGCTTATCTGGACATTTTTTCCTGTAAGGAGTTTTCCGAAGACATCGTGATTCAGGTGGTGGAAAAGCATTTTGCCCCGCAGAAAGTACTTTCTGCATTTTTGGATCGCGGCGCAATGCTGCCGGAGCGAGGGGCATTTCGGGAATGGCGAAAAGCTGCCTAGGGGGATTGATGAAGCTTGCTACGCCTTATTATCTTATTGACGAGGCGAGGCTGCTGAAGAACCTAGAACGGATTCAGCTGGTTCGAGAACAGGCCGGGGCTAAGTCAGTCCTGGCTTTGAAGTGTTTTTCCACTTGGCCTGTTTTCAGCCTTATGCGTCAATATATGGACGGCACCACGAGCAGCTCTTTGTATGAGGCCCGGCTCGGCTATGAAGAATTCGGCAAAGAAGTGCATGCGTACAGCGTTGCTTTTGCTGAAGAAGAGATTGATGAACTGAGCAAGATCTCTGATAAAATCATTTTCAACTCTGTTACTCAGCTGAAGCAGTTTGCTGGGAAAACAGGGCAGCTGGCCAGAGGGTTGCGTCTTAATCCCCAGGTGAGTTATTCAGAGTATGATTTAGCCGATCCGGCCCGACCCTATTCCAGGCTGGGGGTTGTTGATATTCCTCCGCCGGAGGTAACAGAGCTGATCAGCGGGGCTATGTTGCACTATAACTGTGAAAACGATGACTTTGATAATTTTTCCTCCGTATTGGAAGAGATAGGGGAGAGGTATGCTGACCTATTGCATCAGCTAGATTGGCTGAGTTTAGGCGGCGGAGTCTTTTTTACCGGTGATGATTATCCTCTGGGGAAATTCATTGAAAAGCTTAAGGCATTCAGTGAGCAATTCGATCTACAGCTTTATCTGGAGCCGGGCGAGGCCGCAATTACTGAATCCACCACGCTCGTTACCACGGTGTTAGATGTTGTCCATAATGAGCGCGATATCGCCATTGTGGACAGCTCTATTGAGGCCCATATGCTTGATTTGTTGACCTACCAGGAGAAAGCACACATCAAAGGGGGCTCACCCAGCGGAGCATTTCACTACATCATTGCCGGAAGATCCTGCCTGGCAGGAGATATTTTCGGTGAGTATCGTAGTGATATTCCTCTACGGCCAGGCGATCAGCTTCAGCTTGCCGATGCTGGCGGCTACACTATGGTAAAGATGAATTGGTTCAATGGCCTGAAAATGCCCTCAATTGTTGTTAAACGATTAAACGGGAGATGTGATACAGTGAAGACGTTCTCTTACCAGGATTTTAAACAGAGTTTTGGAACAGATGCTTTTGCTCATAATGGCGGTTTTGGTTGAAGCAATGAGGTTTTTTGACCGTCGAAGCAAGACGGTATTATAGGAGTATTTCAGAAGAAAATGAAAAAAAATGTATTAATTATCGGGGCGGGCGGGGTTGCAAAGGTCGCGGCCCATAAATGTGCTCAACATAACGATATCCTGGGTGACATCTGCATTGCCTCCAGAAGCCAAGGGAAATGTGAGCTCATTATAGAGAGTGTTCGGGAAAAAGGGAGCCTGAAGAATGAAGGCGGCCGGCTTTACTCCCGACAGATTGATGCCTTGGATATCCCGGCAACCAGCCGATTAATCGAAGAAACCGGCTCTCAGATCGTGATTAACCTAGGGACCTCCTTTGTTAATATGTCGGTCTTGCAAGCCTGTCTGGCAACAGGGGCAGCCTATATAGATACGGCCATCCATGAGGAGCCGGATAAGATCTGTGAGCAACCGCCTTGGTATGCCAATTATGAATGGAAATATCTGGATGCCTGCCAAGAGAAAGGACTGACCGCCATTCTTGGGATCGGTTTTGATCCGGGTGTGGTTAATGCCTATTGCACCTATGCTGTGAAGCATTATTTTGATTCCGTTGACAGCATAGATATTATGGATGTCAATGCCGGTGACCACGGCAAGTATTTTGCCACTAATTTTGATCCAGAGATTAACTTTAGAGAGTTCACCGGTCAGGTCTGGACCTGGATCGACCGACAATGGGTGGCCAAACCGATCCATTCGGAAAAGCAGATATATGATTTTCCCACAGTGGGTGAGCAGACCATCTATCTCACCGGCCATGATGAACTTCACTCCTTATCCAAAAATATTGATGCCAACCATATCCGTTTCTGGATGGGGTTCAGTGATCATTATATCAACTGTTTTACCATCCTGAAAAATATCGGCCTGCTTTCTGAACAGCCAGTGATGACAGCAGAGGGGTTGGAGGTGGTGCCGCTCAAGGTGGTTAAGGCCTGCTTGCCTGATCCAGCTTCTCTGGCTCCAGGATATACCGGCAAAACCTGCATCGGGAATCTCGTCAAAGGCAAAAAAGACGGCAAGGATCGAGAGATTTTTATCTATAATACCTGTGATCACGCGGAATGCTATCAGGAGGTTGGGTCGCAGGGGATTTCCTATACCGCAGGGGTGCCCCCGGTTGCGGCAGCCATACTGATTGCCCAAGGCCTGTGGGACGTTCAACGGATGGTTAATGTGGAAGAGCTTGATCCTGATCCGCTTATCAAATTGCTGGATACCATAGGGCTACCCACTCAGGTGCAGGAAAAGTAGGCTCAGTGAGTTGATATATTCCGTTCCTTCCTGCTCTTTCTCATTGTCTTTCTGGAACATTGTATTATAACGGGTTGCGTGTAATACCTGTAGAGTGAGAGTATACGAATTAACCGGGCAATTTTTTTGCCCGAACTTTTTTATTATATATAAGAGGAAGATACAATGTCTCTAAAGTTTAATCCTGGGGCGTCTGAACTGACGGCCAAGGAAATCGCAACCCTCAAAGAAATGCGCACCCGTTGCGCTCGCCGCATCTTGTTATCCACTTCCTTGGCGGCTTCGGGTCATCCGGGTGGCTCGTTGTCTTCCCTGGATATCTTGCTGGTGGCCTATGGTCTGATTAATCATGATTCGGCCAATCCCCGGATGGCGGAACGTGATCGGATGGTAGAGTCTATCGGTCATATCTCACCGGGCGTGTACAGCGTGCTGGCGGAAAACGGCTATTTCAGTGAAGAGGATTTTCTGATCGGCTTCCGCCGTACTGGTTCCGGTTTTCCCGGCCATGTGGAGTCCATTGTGCCCGGTGTGGAATGGGATACCGGCAACCTCGGCCAGGGCCTGTCCACTGCCGTGGGTATGGCCCATGCCTTTAAGATTCAAGGTAAGAAAAATCGGGTCTTTTGCCTGATGGGGGATGGTGAGCAACAGAAGGGTCAGATTGCCGAGGCTATTCGCCATGCGGTCAAGTATAAGCTGGATAACCTTACCGTGCTTATTGACCGAAATAAACTTCAGATTTGCGGTAGTACTGAAGATATCATGCCCCAGTGTATGCAGAAGCTGTACGGCGGCCTAGGCTTTAATGCCGTGGTCGTAAAAGAGGGTCATGATTATCAGGCGTTGTATCAGGCCATGCGGGATGCCTATCGCAACATCAGCGGCGTGCCCACCGTGTTGGTCGTCAAAACGGTCATGGGCAAAGGTATTTCCTTTATGGAGAACAAAGCCAAGTACCACGGTTCGCCCCTGCCTGCCGAGATGCTGGCTGATGCCTTAGCTGAGCTGGGTGTGGATAATGATTTTGCCCAATGGCAGGAGCGGCGCAAAGAAACGGTCACCACTGCGACCATTATGCCGCCTCGGGCTGATTACCCGGAGATACAGCCGGGTGCGCCCCTTGTTTATGCTGCTGATGAAAAGACTGATTGCCGTTCCGGTTACGGCAACGCCCTGTTGAGTTTGGCCGAGGCCAATAATAAGCCGGGTGAGCCGCCGGTGATTATCGGGGTGTCCTGCGATCTGGAAGGCTCGGTAAAAATGGGTGGTTTTCATAAGCACTCACCGGAAGGCTATCTGGAGCTGGGTATTCAGGAGCATCATGCCGCAGCCACTGCCGGTGCCATGAGCTGTGAAAATATGGTCACCTTCTTTTCCACCTTTGGTTCCTTTGCGGTTTCTGAGGTCTATAACCAGAATCGCTTGAACGACTTTAATCATACCAATATCAAGGTAGTGGCTACCCATGTGGGTCTGGATGTAGGCGAAGACGGACCCACCCATCAGTGTATCGATTACCTGGGGCTGATGAAAAACTACTTTCGTTTTTCTGCCTTTGTTCCCTGTGATCCCAATCAGACCGATCGGATTATCCGCCACATTGCCACCCAGCCGGGCAATCATTTTGTCGGGATGGGACGGTCCAAGATGCCGACCGTCACCAAGGAAGACGGATCGGTCTTCTTTGATGCGGATTATGTCTTCACACCGGGCAAGGCAGACTGGCTGCGTCAGGGCACAGATGCTACCATTATCACCTACGGTGCAGTGACTCCGGCCTGTATGGAAGCTTGGCAGATCCTCAAAGATGCCGGAAAATCGGTGGGCGTGCTCAATATGGCCTCTCTGATCCCCCTGGATGAGCAGGCTGTTGCTGATGCGGCGGCTCTTGGCCCCATTGTCACGGTTGAGGATCATCATGCAGACACCGGTATGGGTGCCTCTGTTGCCGTAACCCTGATGGATAAGGGGCTTTCGCCGAAACTGCGTCGCCTCGGGGTGAAACAGTACGGCGGTTCTGGCAGTCCTGCGGATCTGTACAAACAGCAGGGTATGGATGGTGCATCCATTGCTGCTACTGTGCAGGAGTTGCTTGGCTGATACGGGGCTGTTTGCATTTTTCCTGGGCAAAGTTTTCCAGGCAAAGGGGTACCGTTTTGCGGTACCCCTTTTTTTATTGCGGCAACGTAAGAATCGTGTTTATTAAAGAGGTCTTATCGACAGAAGTCCTGAGCGGACAGGAACTCTCGCAACAGAGCGAGGAAAAAACGGAGGCAATCGAGAAGGGAATGGCGAATTTTCTCAATACCAGCGCACTGAATTTTTTGTTGGACGAACTGATCCGGACAGCCAAGGAAGAGCTGATTCTGGTCAGCCCGTATCTCAAACTCAACGAACGGATTCGAGAGCTGCTGCAGGACCGAAGCGGAGATGTTGATATCAGGATTATCTATGGCAAGAAGGAGTTGCAGCCGGAAGAAAGGAAATGGCTTGCCGAGCAGAAGCGCATCAAGATCGGATTCTGTAGAAATCTCCATGCAAAATGTTATCTGAATGAAAACAACTGCATTGTAACCAGTATGAATCTCTATGATTTTAGTCAGGTTAATAATAACGAGATGGGGATCAGTCTTCATAAATCACAGGATAGACAGCTTTATGCTGATACCTATAAGGAAGTACAGCGCCTTATCCGTATCAGTGACGAGGCCGACAGTTCGCAGCAAAAAAACGTCACAGCTGAGGCGACACCGGAATATGCGAAATTAACGACTGCTAAGCTTGCTACCCATGTCGGAAAAACCACGAACGAGGTTTTCGGAATCTTGGTGAAAAAGAATTATCTTTCCATAACCAATGACGGGTACGAGCTGACAGAGAAAGGGAAGGACAAAGCTGGCGGTGAAAAGAGAAAAGGCCGCTACGGTTCGTATTATTTTCTTTGGAATAAACCAGCCCCTAAAAAATAAGGTTTGTCCCGGCAGTTATTACCTAAATACGGGGCTGTACTGAAAAAGCAGGAGATCGTATGAAAATCGTGAAAATCATCCTTGCAGCTGTCATGCTCATCACCATGTCCAGCAACCCGGCCTTGGCAAGCAGAACCGTGAAATGGAAGCTGGCTGAGACCTGGCCCTCAACGCTGACCCCGCTGGCCTCGCCGCCTGCCCAGGTGGCCAAGATGGTTGAGGAGATGAGCGGCGGGAAATTTATCATCCGGGTGGAAGGCAAGGAAAAACACAAGGCCCCGCTGGCTGTGCTGGATATGGTCAAAGGCGGGCAGTATCAGATGGGCCATAGTGCCTCCTACTACTGGAAAGGGAAGGATATCAATACGGTTTTCTTTACAACCCTTCCTTTTGGCATGACTGCTGCCGAGCAGTATGCCTGGTTCTATTACGGGGATGGCATGAAGTACATGCAGCAGGTCTATGAGCGCTTTAAGGTGTTGAGCTATCCGGGCGGTAATACGGGCGTGCAGATGGGTGGTTGGTTTAAGAAGGAGATTAACTCGTTGGATGATCTGAAAGGCCTGAAGATGCGGATTCCCGGTCTTGCCGGTGAGGTTTTTGCCAAGCTGGGTGTGAATGTGACCAATATCCCTGCTGGAGAACTCTATACCTCCTTAGATCGCGGCACCATTGATGCCTTGGAGTGGGTGGGGCCAGGTGTGGATATCAAGATGGGCTTTCACAAGGTGGCCCCGTATTATTACACGGGCTGGCACGAACCTGCCTCGGAGATGCAGTTCCTCATCAATAAGCGGGCCTATGACAAGCTCTCGCCCGAGTATCAGGCCATGTTGCAGGTGGCGATGAAGGCGGCTTCCGCTGATATGTATTATGAGAATTTTGCTGAAAGCGCTGAGGCCTGGGACAAGATGAAGACCGACTACCCTGATATCAAGATCAAGACCTTTCCTCTGCCAGTGCTCAAGGCTATGAAAAAGGCCACGGATGAAGTGCTGGGGAATTATGCAGCTGAGAATCCCCTGTTTCAGGAGATTTTGGCTTCGCAGCGGGCCTTTATGAAAAAGGC
>JBATKL010000063.1:0-1664 GCA_049669385.1 Candidatus Electrothrix sp.
CCCCATAGAGAGAGGAAGGCCAATGTTAAGCAGAGTAAAGCTGAGTAAAGCTGAGTAAAGCTGAGTAAAGCTGAGTAAAGCTGAGTAAAGCTTCTCCAAAGAACAGCCATTTATTTTCACTAATACTCGCCGCAACCCCACCGGCTATTGGTTTGTCGATTATGCCCAGGGCAAGACCTATTGGTCTTCCGGCACTGTACCTGGAGGGTTTTGCAGGCTTTGCCGGAAAAGCGGATAACAACGGAGAGTCGGACACTTCAAATCCAGAATAAAACGAACTCCTGTATCTCTTTAATTTCTTACTGCAAAAAAGAAGAAGTTTGAGGTACTATATGACAGCTTTTTACGCCATTCTTCAACAGGAGAACCTATGTCCGACCATATTGCCGCCATTGATGCCATTGCCGAAAAATATGATAACGACCCCACCCGGCTGCTTGATATGCTCCTTGCTGTGCAGGAGCAAGAACGCTCTGTCAGCGATGCCGCTGCCCGGCTGCTTGCTCAGAAGCTGGGCCTATCTTGGGGGGATATCCAACAGACCGTTTCTTTTTATCATCTTCTCTCGCAGGAACCTCGCGGGAAATACACTGTCTACCTCAACAACGGCCCGGTATCCATCATGCAGGGCTATCAGGAAGTTGCTGCCGCCTTTGCCGAGGCAGCAGGCTGTTCCTTTGGCTCGGTGACAGCAGACGGTCGTATCGGCCTTTTTACTACAGCGGATATGGGCATGGGAGATCAGGAGGTTGCGGCCCTGATCAACGGCACCGTGTTTACCAACCTCACCCCTGACAAGGCCAGGATCTTGGTCGAGGCCATGCAGAAGGGGGTGCCTGCCCAGAATATCCAAGATATTCAGGGTATGATTACAAAAAATACAGAAAATACAGGCTACGGTGACGGCAATAACAGTCTCCCGTCAATCCACTCTATGGTCTGCAATAATCTCAGAAAACCCGGTCCGGTTTGTTTCGGTCCGTATCAGGCCGGAGCAGCTCTACGAAAATGCGTAACCCAATCCCCGGAGGAAGTTCTAGCCGAGGTCAAGGCCTCCAAGCTGCGAGGACGCGGCGGGGCAGGTTTTCCCACCGGAATGAAATGGGAGCTCTGCGCCAAGGCTGAAGGGCCTGAACGCTGTGTGGTGGCCAATGCCGATGAAGGCGAGCCGGGCACCTTTAAGGATCGGGTGTTGCTCACAGAACGGGCCCAACTCCTTTTTGAGGGGATGGCTGTCTGCGCCTACGCGATCAAGGCAACAACAGGGACCCTCTATCTGCGCGGAGAATATGCCTACCTCAAGGATTATCTTGAACAGGTACTGGAGCAGATGCGTTCGGACAACCTGTTGGGCAAAGATATTGCAGGCAAGCCGGGATTTGATTTTGATATCCGGGTGCAGTTGGGTGCTGGCTCCTATGTCTGCGGCGAGGAATCAGCCCTGCTGGAGTCAGCTGAGGGAAGGCGGGGCGAACCAAGGAACCGCCCCCCCTTTCCAGCCCAAAGCGGCTTTCACACCATGCCCACAGTAATTGATAATGTGGAGACCCTTGCCGCAACCGTGCAGATCATCGATAAGGGGGCAACATGGTTCCGCAGCCTAGGCACTGAGGAGTCAACAGGCACCAAGGTCTTGTCCATTTCCGGTGATTGCGATCGACCTG
>JBATKL010000064.1:0-5059 GCA_049669385.1 Candidatus Electrothrix sp.
AGCGTTTGAGCCACCTTGGCCGGACCACGACGACTGCTTAAGGCCAAAATGCGCACGGTATATTCCTCAGTGCCTCGTTTGATCCGCAGCAACTCCCCCCCTTGCACAATACGAGAAGGTTTCACCCGCTTGCCGTTGAGATGAATATGCCCACCGCTCACCGCCTTTGAAGACAATGAACGTGTCTTGAAAAATCGGGCAGCCCATAACCATTTATCCAGCCGGACAGCACTTTCCTGATTGTCTCTGTTTGTCATTTTTCCGCTGAGTTTCACCCTCTTTTTAATACGATTATAACTTCATCAGATAATAGGATTTCTGAAAAAGCGCAAGGGGAACTGTACATTCAATTTTGTAAAACCGGTAAATATTGCCTTATGCTCGTTGGAAAAATATGGTAATACTGCTCGCTCGCTGTATCAATGATATGCAATACTACTGATCCAATTCTTCCAAAATTTTTCCAATTCTGGCAGGGAAAAAGAATTCCATGAAATTACATTCCGTCGGCATAAAACATTTTACCTGCCCTGTTTCCGTTCGGGAACAACAAGGGGGCGTGCAGCAGACTGTTGCTGAAATCAACTTACAGGCCTCTCTGCCCCACCGCTTTAAGCAGTCCTGCCTTGAGACCTTTACCTGTATTTTAGGGAAGTATCAGCAGGATATGCACACGAAAATTTTCCCGAAACTCCTGACTGAGGTGCAGAGCAATCTCCAGGCGGAGCAGGCGGAAATGGAAATGCAATTTCCCTATTTTATCGCGAAAAAAGCCCCTGTAACCGGGACAGAGAGCCTGATGGAGTATGACTGTTCTTTTATCGGGAGTATTGATGACCAGGAGCATCAGCTCCTCTTAAAGGTCAGCGTCCCTCTGACCACGCTTTGTCCCTGCTCTAAAGAAATCAGCACGCAGGGCGCACATAATCAGCGGGCTGAGGTTATCCTGACGGTGAAGCCTCTGGGATTCATCTGGTTGGAAGAACTCATCTCTATGGTGGAGAGCTGCGGCTCCTGTGAACTCTACGCTCTCCTGAAGCGGCCTGATGAAAAATTTGTTACCGAAGAGGCCTATGCCAATCCCATGTTTGTTGAAGATGTGGTAAGAAAGGTTGCCCAGAAAGCAAAAAATCATGAGACGATAGGCTGGTTTTCCGTCAGCGTAGAGAGCTTTGAGTCCATCCACAAACATAGTGCTTATGCCTATGTAGACAGTACCGACTTGGACTAACGTAAAAAATAAAAGAGAGGGATGGTATATCCCTCTCTATGTCAAAGTTGTGTCTCCCTCAACGTTGATCTACTTCTCGTCTACTTCCTGTCTACTTTTCAATCCCGCCAAGGCAGAGATACTTCTGTTCCAAGTATTCATCAAGACCGTACTTCGAGCCTTCACGCCCGATACCCGACTCCTTAATGCCACCAAAGGGAGCTGATTCTGTTGACATAATACCGGTATTGACCCCTACCATACCGTATTCCAAGGCCTCGGCAACGCGCCAGCATCGGCCTATATCCTTGCTGAAAAAATATGAGGCCAAGCCATAGGGCGTATCATTGGCTAGGGCAACAGCCTCTTCTTCCGTGGAAAAGGAAAAAAGCGGAGCCACCGGGCCAAAGGTTTCTTCAGAGGCAATCTGCATTTCAGTGGTCACATCAAGAAGGATGGTCGGTTCAAAGAAGAAACCGGTTTCACCGACTCTCTTCCCCCCGGATCCTAACCGTGCCCCTTTCCCCAAGGCATCCTGAATCTGCTGCTCCACTTTTTGCACAGCATTCAGATCAATAAGCGGTCCCTGGTTCACCCCTTCGTCAAAGCCGTTGCCGACCTTGAGCTGCTCCTGCACCGCTTTTATCAGTTTTTCCGCAAAGGCCGCATAGACCCCCTCTTGGACAATAAAGCGATTGGCACAAACACAGGTCTGACCGGAATTACGATATTTTGAAGCAACAGCGTTCGTAACGGCTTCGTCCAAGTCCGCATCGTCAAAAACGATAAACGGGGCATGACCACCCAGCTCTAGGGAAATCTTCTTGACCGTATCTGCACATTGGCGCATCAGCATCTTCCCGATTTCCGTGGAACCAGTAAAGCTGAGCTTTCGGACGGTCGAGCTTTCTGTTAATGCCCCGCCGATTTCCGAGGCTGATCCGGTCAGAACATTAAACACACCTGGCGGGATTCCCGCCTCCTCGGCAAGTTTGGCCAAGGCCAGAGCGGACAACGGAGTCTGACTCGCAGGTTTCACAACCACCGGACAACCAGCGGCCAAGGCCGGGGCTGCTTTCCGGGTGATCATAGCAGAAGGAAAGTTCCAAGGGGTAATAGCCGCACAAACACCGATTGGTTGCTTTAAGACAATGATTCGTTTCCCCGGCTGGGCCATGGGAATAGTGTCCCCGTAGACCCGTTTTGCTTCCTCAGCAAACCATTCCACAAAACTGGCTGCGTAGAGAATTTCTCCCCGTGACTCTGCCAGCGGCTTGCCCTGTTCAGCGGTCATGATGCTCGCTAAATCTTCCTGATTCTCAATAATCAGATTATACCAACGTCGAATAAGACGCGAACGTTCATGGGCGGTTTTGTTTCTCCAGGCCGGCCAAGCAGCGTCAGCCGCCTCTATAGCCTGAAGCGTTTCTTCCCGCCCCAGAGAAGGAACAGAGCCTACCAATGCACCGTTTGCCGGATTATGCACGGCAATGTTTTTTTCATTTACGGAGGAAACCCAATTCCCGCCGATAAAACAACGGCTGCACAGCAACTCTTTATTTTTTAAAATCATAGAAACAACTCCAACTTATGAAAAGAAATATAAAAATTTAAACTTTAAAAGTGTCGCCACAATGTGTGACCTAAAAAGCATGTGCTTTTTACTGGTAAAAAGAAAAATTTATGATAAACCATCAAAGAGGGGTTCTTATAAGCAATGCATTCTTAACAGCGCGTTTTTCTTTGCGGCAAAATAAATTTCCAAGCCGTTCCTGTTCCCGTTGCCCGGACAATTGAAAAACAGCGATTCGTTCAGGGCTTTTTTTGGCAGAAAAAAATGATCTCAGCAGGACAGAAAAAAACACTCAGAAACTATCTTCCGATAGAAATTACAGCGCAGCATGCGGGCACTGGAAAAATTATGGCTGGCCCGCTTCGAGGACGACTTTTCGATATTTCAAAAAAGGAAGCCTGCCTGCTGATGAGCGAGATTATGGATGATCAATATCATCTTTTTTACTCTACCCAGGAAGACAACCTCCGCTTCCTGAATCTTTTTTTTGACCTGCCTCCAGCCCTTGATCAACACTTCAAAATACCTGCCATCCCACTTTGGTTTAATATTTTCCCGCAAGGACAAATCCGGAATTTTATAATAGGTGTTGAGTTCACCAAAAATATTGAAGAAAAGATATTGAAACAATTATTGGCCGGTGTAGCTCGGCACCGTAAAGGAATATTGTAAGGAGATATCGTAACAAGCTTCGCTTTCTTTTCTCTTGAAATTATAGCTCTCCTTTCCTGTACTTATTTACTCTGCTTCCTTCTTTAATCCCAGCACGCTGAATGTCGGGACAGCGTATTGTACACCCTTCAAAACCATCTTCCCCACATCTTTTACCAGCACCTTCTGAGCAAGCTGGTTTCGCTCCAGCTCCTCAAGAACCTTATCAGTTATATATATTCTCGAAGAAGTTGCTTTTGAAGCTAAGCGCTGAGCAATATTCACCTCGGTTCCTATGACGGTATAATCCAAGCGCCTGGCCGAGCCGACATTACCAAGAAACATCTCCCCCCTGGTCACGGCAAATCCCAGATCAATCGTGGTAAAAAAAGGATCCTTCCCCTCCCACTCCTTTTTGAGATCAGCAAAGCGCTCTCGGATGGCAAGAGCGGTCTCTATAGCGGTGAAGGATGGATTGTCGAGTTCTATAAGAGCACCGAAAATCGCCAGAACAGCATCTCCCATGAACTTGTCGACTGTGCCTCGATATTCAAAAATAGTTTCGGTAAAAAGCTGAAAGAATTCATTAAGAAATTCGCGCAGAACAGCCAAGGGAATTTCCTGAACCATGCCGGTAAAATTACGAATATCCGCAAAAAGAACCGTGGCGTCCTTAATCTCACCAAGGCCAGTAGTGAGAGCGGCATCACTCGCCAGCAACACTTCCGCGACCTCCGGAGCAACATATTGCTCCAACAGGGCCTGTAATCTGGCTTCCTGAGCCACCGATTCAAAGGCATGAACATTTTCTATGGCCAAGGCGGCCTGGGTACTAAAGATGCCGAGGATTTCGATATCAGAGTCAGCAAAACGGATATCACCGTCGGTATAACTGACATTGAGAACGCCGAGAATTTTATCACGGACGATCATGGGAAAAGAAACCGCAGAAACGATTTCCGGCCGTTTCAGCAGATCGGCAAATCTGGAGTCATTCTGTGTCTCCTGATTGAGGATGACCGGCTTGCGCTCTTGAAAAACCCGACCCGCAATCTTATCGCCAGGCTTTATCTTGATTTGATCAATCATCTCCTCTGGAATACCCCGAGAAGCAGCGATGCGGAGAACGCCTTCCTCATTATCATACAACATCACCGACAGACTGTCCGCAGCTGTCTGATCTCCGATAACATTGAGCAGGCTTTCTAGGATATCATGCTGACTAGTGGAGGACATGAAATGTTCTCCTAAGCCATATAGGGGGAGCAGGGCACGGAGCCGTGCATTTTCTTCCCGCAGGGCGGCAGACTCCATTGCCCTAGTTACTCTCTCTCGCACCTGATCAGGGTCAAGGGGGGGAGAAAAAAGCCCGGCAAACCCGCTGTCCATTGCTGCCGGGCACAAATTGCCTGAAGATTCTCTATCCACTATCAAAAAACCGATCAGACTAGGCCGAGATGCACGTAGGTTGTCAAACAACTCTATTCCGCTGGCCCCTGGCAGGTCCTGAACAACCAGAACGACCCTGACCGGTTGATGAATGCAGATATTCAGGGCCTCGTAAGCGAAGCACCAGTCCACATCATATTCATGCAATATGTCAGCCACCTGTTGACACAGTTCGG
>JBATKL010000065.1:0-1627 GCA_049669385.1 Candidatus Electrothrix sp.
GGATTGGGATCTGGACAATGACGGTGAATTTGACGATGCCTTTGGTGAACATGTGAAGCACACTTGGGCCGAAAACGGCGAATATCCTATCGGCTTACGAGTTACCTCCTCAGATTCCTTAACGTTAACTAAAGTAGGAACGGCCACGGTTCAGATTGGCTATGCCGACCGTTGTAATGAGCCTCCCGTTGCCAAGTGCAAGGACATACAGACATCGCTTGATGCAAATGGCAATGTGACAATTTCATCAACAGACATCGATAACGGCTCTTATGACCCTGATGAGGGCGATCATGTCACCTTGGGCATCTCAAAATCGAATTTCTCTTGTACAGATGTTGGTGTTCAGAATCTTGTCACATTAACTGTAACCGATGACAGCGGTGAATCCGACTCCTGCGTGGCCAACGTAACAGTCGTTGACAATTTGCCTCCAGTGCCGAATGCGGCTTCCCTGCCGCAAGTAACAGGTGAGTGTTCCGCAACTGTAACCGCCGCTCCGACAGCGATTGACAACTGTGCAGGCACTGTCACCGGAACCACAGGCGACCCACTCAGCTACAGCGCCCAAGGAACCTACACGGTAACATGGACTTTTAATGACGGAAACGGCAATACAGCAACCCAAACACAGCACGTGGTTGTGAAGGATATTACGCCGCCGAATGTACGGACACAAAACATTACTGTCTCGCTCGACAGCACCGGCAAAGCCTCAACAACAGCTAATGCTATTGATAACGGTTCAACGGATAACTGCTGTCTCGGTTCCAAGAGTATCAGCAAGAGCAGCTTCACCTGTTCGGATTTGGGTGAGAATACAGTCACGCTGACAGTCACGGACTGCAACGGCAACAGTAATTCAGCCACCGCGACGGTCACGGTTGAGGACAATATCGCCCCGACCAACGTACAGGCAAATGCGTCCACGATTACCCCGCCGGATGCCCCGATATCATTCACGGCAACAGCCGATGACAACTGCTCCGTATCTGTCGAGATAACCGAGTACTCCTGCTATAAAGTCAAGAAGGACGGATCGCAGCAGAGCAAGATGGAGTCCTGTGTGGTCGGGTTATCCGGTGACACGATTACCATCAGCGATTCCGGTGGTGTCGGCGACAATATTGTCTGGACAATCGTTGCCACTGATCAGTCAGGCAACACAACGACTGCGGAGGGACATGTCCTGGTCGAGAATCCGGGAAAATCCGGTGAGAAGGGCAATAACGGTGTCGGTAACGGAACAGACCCGCAACCCCCAGGAAATCCTCCGATCAATGACGGGCCGGGTACAAGTCCGGGCAATCCGGGAAATAAAGGGAAGAAGTAATCACTTCCTCCTGATTATTGATTAATTTCAAGAAATGCAGAGTCTGAATTCTCAGACTCTGCATTTTTTTTTGCCTGACGAACGGCTGCAGCCGGGACCGGGCAGCGCCCTCGTCCTGTAACCCGCTTCGCTTCGCAGTCTGGTTTTGCCCTGTGATACCGATATGCGTATATTTTGGGCTTGTAAAAGTAGAAAAAATAAAATTGTTTTGCCTTTGTTTGCTATCATTTTTATAATAAAATGTACACAAAGAGTTATCCTGAATAGTCAGCGGAAACCCAAGCAACTGTACTC
>JBATKL010000066.1:0-4010 GCA_049669385.1 Candidatus Electrothrix sp.
GAGTTGCTCTTTGCTCTTATCCGGCGCACCCAGGCAGCACAGAAAAAGAATTCGGAACAGCCTGAACAGCTGTATGAGCAACCGTATGAGCAACCGTATGCCCATTGTCTGGATCTCGGCTGCGGCACTGGACTTGCGGGTAAACTTTTCAGCCCTTATTGTCAACAGCTGAGCGGAGTGGATCTCTCGGGCAAGATGCTTGCCCATGCAGCGAAAAAGGGGGTGTATGATAGAATTGTCGCCGATGATGTGGTGCATTTTCTTTGTGAAGATGAGCAGCAGTATGATTTGCTGGTTGCTGCAGATCTGTTAATCTATCTTGCTGATCTGGAACCCTTGCTTTGTGCCGCTTTTCAGCGCACCGCGCCGGGCGGGCTCTTTGTTTTTTCCACCGAACATGGTGAGAAAAATCAGTGGCAGGTGCGACAAACCGGGCGCTTTGCTCATCGTCCTGAGTACGTGGTTGAGGTCGCGCAACGTCACGGCTGGCAGCTTGTTACCTCCGAGGAGGCAGATTTACGTCGGGAGGAGGACGCCTGGATACGGGGTGATCTTTTTGTTTTGGTTAAAAAGCTGTCTGTCAAATGCCACACAGCTTTTTAATATAAGAATCGTTTTGCACCTCTTTAAAAAGCTCATCAGCCCTTCTTAAAATATTCCTCCGCCAAAGCAACCTCATCACGAGACCCGATAACCAAGGCCACCCGCTGGTGCAAATCTTTCGGCTCGATATCCAGGATACGGCGTCCATCATCGGTGATGGCCATGCCCCCGGCCTCTTCTGCAATCATGGCCAGCGGGGCAGCCTCATAAAGCAAACGCAGCTTACCATCCGGCTTATCCGTACTCTTTTTATCCCGAGGATAAAGAAAAACACCGCCCTGAATCAGGTTCCGATGAAAATCCGCCACCAGCGAACCGATATAACGGAGGCTGTAGGAGCGTTCTCCCTGCTCATCCATCTCTTTCAGTTTGTCGATGTAGGCAGTAGTGTCATCATGCCAATACCGTGAGTAGGCCTCATTAATGCTGTAATACTTTGCCTTCTCAGGAATAGTGATATCTGGATGGGAGAGAAAAAACTCACCCACGCTGGGATCAAGGGTAAAGCCATGCACCCCGTCACCATGACCGGTGGTATAGACCAAGACCGTGCTGGAGCCGTAGATGATATACCCAGCTGCCACCTGCTCACTTCCCTTTTGCAGCAGATCAGACATCTCACCCTGTTTGCCTTCACTTTTCCGGCGATGGACAGAGAAGATCGTCCCGATACTGACATTGACATCAATATTGGAAGAACCGTCCAGGGGATCAAAGGCCAAGGTGTACTTGCCCTCATAACCGCCCAGGACCGGGATCACCCCGTCATCTTCTTCCGAGCCCATAATACAAACATAACCGCATTGCTCCATCCGTCGTTTGAGGGTCCGGTTGGCAAAATCATCAAGCTTCTGCACCTTCTCACCTTGCACATTGGTCTTGCCTGATTGCCCCAAGATACCGGCAAGACCGGCCATATTGACCTCGGCACTGATGATCTTTGCCGCTACAATAAGCTCACTCAGCAAACCGGTGAGCTCTCCTGTTGCCTCTGGGTGAGTCTGCTGGCTGTCCATGATTTGCCTGCTGACTGTAATACCTTTTCTTTTCGGCATATATTTCTCCGTTACTCTATTTCAGTACGTTGTGGTTTTCATTTTTTTCGTTCCCCGTATCGTAGGCTGGCAGAATACTGTAGGGGCGAACCTATGTGTTCGCCCTGTTATTCTGGGTAGGCAGGCACAGGGCCTGCCCCTACAACCCGATCACCCTTCCTTCTTCTTCCCCTGCCAATGGCGGACCAGATCCACTAAGGTACGAACCGCTATCCCGGAAGGTCCCTTGGGAATATAACTCTTTTCCGTAAAATTCCAAGCTGTCCCGGCAATGTCAAGATGAGCCCAAGGCGTATCCCCGACAAACTCCTGGAGATAGGCCGCAGCGGTAATGCTGCCCCCGCCCTTGCCCCCGGTATTTTTGATGTCCGCCACTAGGGATTTAATCTGCTCGGAATATTCCGGCCCCAGCGGAAGACGCCAAAGGGGCTCCCCGGCCCGATCTCCGGCAGCCAGCAGCTGATCCGCTAAGCTGTCGTCCGTAGCCATCAGCCCGGTGCGATGATGGCCCAAGCCGACAATAACCGCCCCGGTCAGGGTTGCCAGATCAATCACCGCATCCGGTGTATATTTCTCAATCCCGTAAGCCAGGGCATCGGCCAAAATCAAACGGCCTTCCGCATCGGTATTAATAATTTCCGAGGTTTTGCCATTATAATGGGTGATGATATCACCGGGCTTGAGAGCCGTGGAAGCAGGCATATTTTCCGTGGACGGCACCAAGGCCACCACATTGATGCCTTTGGGGCGCTCCTGGGCAATGGCCTGCATAGCGCAGATCACTGCGGCCCCACCGCACATATCGTACTTCATGTCCTCCATCGCCAGGCCCGGCTTCAGGCTGATCCCACCCGAATCAAAGGTCAGTCCCTTACCCACCAGCATCAGGGTTGGATCTGTTTTTTTACCACCCTCATATTTCAGGATAACCAATTTGGGTGGCTCAGCAGACCCCTGATTCACACCCAGGATACCGCCCATGCCCAATTTCTTCATGGCATCTTTTTCAATAATCTCGCAGGAGAGTTTATGCTTCTGCGCTAACCGCTGGGCAAATTCAGCAAATTTTACTGGCGGCCAGCCATTCCCCGGTTCATTGGCCATATCTCTGGCCCGACGGGCAGCAACGGCGGCCCTCTTACCCAAGCTCATCCCCTCTTGCGCCGCCTTAGGATTAAGCGTGCCAACCTGAAGAGAGAAGGCCTCTATCTCTGGTTTTTCTTCCTGATTCCCCTTCTGATCTTCTTTCTTGCTCTTGTACTTATCAAAACGATAACTGCCCAGAATCAGGCCCTCAGTCAGGCATTCCGCGACCTCGCTATCCTCCAATCCGGTCTTTTCGGGCAGGACAGCCATCAAGCTCTTAACCTTTAGGCCTGCTGCCTGCTGGACAGCTGTTCCGGCAGCCAATCTGAGCTGCTCACGCAGGGCGTTTTTATCGCTCTCATCAGCCACCTTCCCCAAACCCACCGCCAGCACCCGGTAAGCCGCAGAATGTTTTGCTGTTGCTGAAGGATAAAACAAAAAGGTCTGCCCCTTCTTTCCTGTAAAATCGCCGCTCTTCCAAGCTTGTTTTAACTCTCTGCGCACGGCCTTGGACGGACACGGCACGGTCTTGCCCTCGGTTTCTCGAATAAAATAGACCAGCAGATCTCCGCTGAACATCTCTGGTTCTTTCTGATTCAGCTCAAATATCATATATGTTCCCCTTTATTTTATATCAATAAGTAACAGGAACTCTCTTTCTAGCACAGTACCGCCCCTGTTTTCCAGTGTTTTTTCTGTCAAAAGCAAACGCGCAGGCCTACTCTTTTCCTGAGAGCAGGAAATCGGTTGACGGTATCTCTATCCGCACGTAACATATTACCCCATAATGCCCGTATTCGCATATTCGCCTATTCGTATATTCGTATCGTATAACAAGTGCAGGCAACCCAGGTCGAGAATAATTCCCTCTGAAAATGCAAAGCCCATTGTTCATGCATCCCTCATCCTATCGCTCATCCCATCGCACCAAGAACCTCTGTGTTCTGATGGTGTTTTCAACGATGTTTTTCTTTCCCGGCGCATGGGATTTTGCAACGGGAGCAACAAAAATAACGGAAGCAAAGGATATAAGCCCGAAGCAGCTCACCCTGGAAGAGGCCATCAGTCGGGCATTACGCCATAATCGTCAGCTCAGAAGCAGTGCCCTTGACTTGAACAGCAGACAGATCTCCCTGGATGAAGCCCGAGACAGGTTTTCCGTGCAAATCTCCCCGCTTTCCAGTATCAACTACTCCACCAGTGCCAGCAAAGATGGTGATGAAGATCATGAAGATCGAATTATCTGGAGAGTGGGTGGAGAAGTCT
>JBATKL010000067.1:0-3675 GCA_049669385.1 Candidatus Electrothrix sp.
CATAGCCTCCGGTGCAAGGAGTGGTTTACGGTGATCAATAATGATAAAATCATTGCCTGTGCCACTCATTTTAACAAAGGGAACAGGGAAGTCAGGTGTCTGCATCGTCGTTGTCCGTTCTTGTCGGTGAGAAGTCTATCTCTATGAAAAAGTGTTTATTAAAAAGCCACTATAGTGATTTCCCGATGGTCTATCAAGAGGAAATCTCTTTTTATAGCCTTTGCCCGTTTTCCTCAATGCAAATGACAGAGGTGAGATAAAAAAATGCCGCACCCTAAGAAAGGATACGGCAGGAAGACAAGCGATTGGAAACCTGGGTAAGAAACCTGGGTAAGAAACCTGGGTAATCAGCCTGCGTTCGACTATTGCTGCGGGAAGGAGCAGCTCCAGCCGCAGGGATCTCCTGCAGGATTACCATATCCTCTACAGCCCGAACACGAGTAGTCTTCAGTTACAATTCTTCCATCGGACCATTCCTGCGTACAGCGCACAACACCAGGGGCCTGGCAGCGATCATAAGATTTAGTGACATGGGCCTGTGGTACGGGTTGAGCATGAGCAGAGCGAGGGATTGAACGGTGGCGAGGGGTAAGGTGACGCTGATAATCTGCCACATTGCAATATGCATCTCGATAGAAATAAGGGTCCTGGTATCGCAATTGGAGTAATCTGTTGTTACATTGATTGCTTACTGCACTGCACTGTGATCCGGTAAACATATCAACTATACCCCCTCCGGGACCACTTATAAGCTCGGCTCTACATCCTTGAGCAAATGCTCCGTTAACGGCAAATAAGCCTAAATAGAGCAAGGCTGAACCTAAGAGCAAGACTAAGGGCAAGAGTTTGAATTTCATAATGGTTCTCCTGTTGATTGAGTTTTGGCGGCTATAGAGCCTCAAGTAAATCCTCTGCCTTTCCAGCGTAATGCAATTTAATGGAAAATGGCAGACAATGCATCTTTTTTTCTTTATCTTGCTCTAACTTCAACGATTTAACTTGTCGGGACAGGGTGAGCGGAATAAGATGAGCATGAGAAGTAAAACAACTTCTACCTCTGTTAACAATGCGTAACTCCTATATATCGGATATAATAGCCAGCACAGTATTGATAAGAAATTTCATGAAAGACAAAAACGGTATTTGTCCCCTTGTTTCAGGGGTATATTTATAATGTTTTGAAAAATTTGCTGTAAAAAAGATGTGATTCTGTATGGAGAAATTTATTCAATTTGTACCAAATATATTATCGAGCTTTCGATTGATTCTGTCCTTTCTTTTCCCCGTGGTCCCCGAATCTCTCTGGATATGGCTGATCATAGGGGGAGGCAGTAGTGATGCCCTTGACGGTTGGATAGCCAGACGTTGGCATGCTCAAAGTAAAACAGGGGCCATGCTTGATGCGGTTGCAGATAAGTTTTTTGTTCTCTCCGCTCTGTGGACAATTTCTGCCCACGGGAAGTTTTCTCTCTTTCTCATTCCTCTCTTGCTAGCCCGCGATCTGCTGGTGGCAGGCACCGCAGTATATGCTCTATTCATCGGAGAATGGTCGTCTTTTCATCGAATGGATGTTCGCTGGTTCGGTAAGCTGGCTACAACCGCACAATTTCTTTGCCTGCTGACAGCTGTGCTGTGGAGCGATAAGATTAATTTTGCACTCTGGTCGGCAATCCTGTTTAGTGGAGCTGCTGCTGCTGATTATGGCTGGCTCTTCATGCTGGAGCTACGACAAAGGGCTCAAAAAAGCTCCTCGTGATCTCGTGATCTCATAATCATTGATGATTTAAAATCCATGTATTGTTCTTCGTTATCCCGCTCAAAAAAAGGACCTATGATATGACAGAAAAAAGTATTCATCAAAGTAAAGAAGAATATATCGGTGAGTTATCAGGTGGCAAACGACATGGGCACGGGCTGTGCATTTATCCTGATGGCGGACAATATGAGGGCGAATGGCTTAATGATAAACGACATGGACCAGGAACCTATTTCGATCCGAACGGCGGCAGTTTTGAAGGAGAATGGAAAAACGGCATGAGAAACGGCCTGGGCTGTATTGAATGGTCTGGCCGTTATTACGGAGAATGGAAGGATAATCTGCGCCATGGTCAAGGCACCTGGACCATGCCGGACGGTGCTGTGTATGAGGGCGAGTGGCGCAACAATAAACGGGAGGGTAAAGGGACGCTGGTCTACCCAGACAGGTCCGTGTACGAGGGCGAGTGGCGAGATAATCGCAAACACGGGCAGGGAACACTGACCCTTAAGAGCGGGCGTAAGTATACCGGCAGCTGGCAACACGACGCGCGGCAGGGCCAGGGAACGGTCTTTTTTCCTGACGGCGGCAAATATTTCGGGGCCTTTGTCCAAAATCAGCGTCATGGTCACGGGGTGTACACCCACCCGGACGGTACACAATATATGGGCCAATGGGAGCATGATAAATTCAATGGTCGGGGTACCTATACCTATCCTTCAGGAGGCGAGTATACCGGTTTTTGGAAAAATGGAAAACGACATGGCGAAGGAACGCTGATATATGAAGAAGGGGACATATACGAGGGAGCAGAGGACTTACACGAGGGAGCAGAGGATATATACGAGGGAACAGAAGACTTATACGAGGGAGCAGAGGACTTATACGAGGGAGCAGAGGATAATAGATACGAGGGAGAATGGCACGAAGACATGCGGCACGGCAAGGGAACCTATATTTATGCCAACGGAGACAGCTATGCCGGTGAATGGCGTGATGACAGGAAAGAGGGGTACGGCACCTTCACCTATGTTGAAGGAGATACTTATATAGGTGAGTGGCACAACGATCAGAAGCATGGCTCTGGAACCTATGTGGCTGCTAACGGGGGAAAGTATACCGGAGAGTGGCGTGCTGATCTGATGCACGGACGTGGCACCTATGTTTCCCGTGAAGGGGAGCGGTATGAAGGGGCGTTTTTCGAGGGCAAGCGGCATGGTGCCGGAACCTTCACCTTCAGTTCTGGCAATATCTACACCGGACGCTGGCTGGACGGTGCAATGGACGGTATGGGGACGCTAACCTGCACCGACGGCACCATATACGAGGGAGAATGGAAAAACGGCTTTATGCACGGTACAGGAACACTCTCGTTTACGGACGGTATGGTGTATGAAGGTGAGTGGGACAGAGACAAAAAACATGGACAGGGAACCTGCACCTTTCCCGACAGCAGTGTCTATGAAGGTGAGTGGTACAATAATACACGGTACGGTAAGGGAAAGCAGACCTATGCTGATGGTACTGTCTATGAAGGCGACTGGCAGGATGACAAGCGGCACGGGTATGGACGCTCTATTGATCCAGACGGCGATATCTATATCGGCGGCTGGGATAATGATAAGAAAAACGGCAAAGGGATACTGACCTTTGCCAATGGCAGTGTCAAAAAGGGCTGCTGGATCAACGATAAGTTCAGCAACCAGAAGAAGAGTAAAGATAAGGAAACCAGGGACAAAGACTTCATAGATATGTTTGGCAGCGATTTATCAGACGCTGCTGATCAGGTCGAATAAGCCTGGATTGCTGGAGTCTGATTCCAGCAACCTGCGATCATTTTCATGAGGTTTTTCTTAGGAAAAGTCGACTATCTCCAGGCCGTCGATATTGACAAGCTCATACAGGGGATCGGTCAGAGG
>JBATKL010000068.1:0-1691 GCA_049669385.1 Candidatus Electrothrix sp.
GTCTCATCAGTAACACTCCTACATACGGCTTCCAGGTCATCACCGATAATACCGACGATACAGGTGGAATAGACAAAGGCGGCCTTTGGGCTGTGCCGCTCAATCAGCTCCATCAGGGCACGACGCAGCTTCTTTTCTCCGCCAAAGATAACATCGATTTCCTGAAGATCGGTGGAAAAGGAAAGGCGGTGCAATTCTGGACCGGAGGACAGAGCCCCCCGAATGTCCCAGGTATACACGGCACAGCCAATGGGACCATGCACCAGATGGAGGGCATCGGCAATAGGGTATAAAACGACTCGTGAGCCACAGAACACACAGGCCCGCTGACTGACCGCTCCTGCCAGACTGTCCTTATTGCAGACAATATTAAAAGGGGTTTCACCCTTGACATGAATCTGATTTTCCCGTTCTTTTAAGGCGACTGCTTCCATGATGTTCCTCAGATTATAGGATAGTTGATACCTCACTTAATGCAATGGCTATGCCATCCGGGAAGACAACGGTTTACACAACGATTTACGACCTTGTTTTAGCGGAGTAACACGGTCGAACAAACAAAAAACAGCGTAAAAGGAAGAAAACACCTGTCGCTTTAACTCCACAAGACATACATAAAATATACATAAACGAAGTCATAAAGACAAAAACGTAACCCTCTTTCATATTCCTATCTCCATCTATCCTTCTCACCTGCTCAAACGCTGCCTGATCTTGCCGGTTATCTCGTCAAACTCGGGCAGCTTGAGCAGATGCAGCACAACCCCGTAGAGCAGGGCCGCAACGCCAATCGCCGCAAAAACCCCGACCAGTTGCAGCGGAATTCCCCCGGATAATAACGGATCAAGCACCTGCTTCAGGCCGACTACGCCTAGTCCCATAATCATGCTTGCCAGCAGAATCTTCAACACCCCTCTTCCCAGAGAGGCCAGAGAAAAACCCGTCAGTTTATGGTACAGCACTGTGCCCAAAAAGAGAAAATTCAGCCCCATGGAACAGGAGGTGGACAGGGCAATGGAGCGAAAGGTCAAGACATCAATGGTCAGGTTGATAAAGATGATATTGGCAGCCACAGCGAGAAACGAGGCTATGACGGGGTACTTGGTGTCCTTGAGCGCATAAAAGACCGGAACCATGATCTTGACGGCTGAATAGGCAAACAGGCCGTAGGCATAACAGGTTAAGGCCTGGGCCGTCCGCAGAGTATCGGTTGCGGTAAAGGCACCGTGCTCAAAAATAAGGCGGATAATAGGTTGGGACAGGAGGATCAGGCCGACGGTGGCCGGGATGGTCAAGCTGAAAACCATGACCAAGGACGAGACAAAGGTACTACGCAGGCCGTTCAGATCTTTTTCAGCGGCATGACGGGCCAGCACCGGCATGGCAGCAATGGAAAAAGCCACCCCGAACACACCAATGGGCAATTGGACCATCCGAAAGGCGTAGTTGAGCCAGGAAACTGAGCCTTCGCCACAGCTTGCCGCAAAATTGGTGTTCACAAAGATATTGATCTGGGTAGCGGACAAGCCGATGGTTGCGGGCAGCATGAGCCAGAGAATCCGCCGGAGGCCAGGATCAGCCAGATTGAGGCGAGGTTTAAAACGAAAGCCTATTTTACGGAGGGTGGGCAGCTGGACCATGAGCTGAAGCAGGCCGCCGACCAGTGTGCCCCAGGCCATCCCGACAATGGC
>JBATKL010000069.1:0-8729 GCA_049669385.1 Candidatus Electrothrix sp.
TTAGGATCCTCGCCCTCAATCTCAAGACCCATTTCCTGTTCCATGATCTCCAGTGTGGATTTCCCGACTTCGCTCATGGTGGCGAAAGCTGCTTCGCCGAATAAATCATAGAGCGCCTTGGCCATGCCTGCGATCATTAAGGTCATCAGGCGCATCATGTTCTTTTTTTTCTGTTCTTCGGTAGCCATTATAAGGTTCCCCCTTTGCATTGCTCAGTACAGGTCACCAATTGGGTTAGCGGCCTTTCTTTGACGTTCTTTCGATGGATTGTTGATGCTTGTCCGTTGTGCTGTTCTTACATTATAAAAACGTACATCATAATGTCTTACGGAGCTGATCAATATAACGCTGGGCGACCAAGCGAACGTTGCCCAAGGTGCCGTCCCTGCTCACTGCGATCCCGACATAATACTGCGGTGTAATGAATCTGGTGAGTATCCAGGCATTTTGAGACTGGACCAAATTTTCCTCGAAGTCTCCCATCCCCTTGAGTGAGTCAATTGATTTTTCGACAAGTTTCATGACCATCGCAAATTTTGCTGAAAATGCTTCAACGTCTGTTCCAGTGGGATTATGCAGGGCGATTGTAATGCCGTCCATACCTGTTACTTGAATTGCAAGTACACCGTCCATTTCGCCAGCCATTTCTTTAAGCAGGTCTTTGATTCCGGCCATTTTTCTCTCTCCTGTAGGTGGTTGTTGTTGCTTTTTTTGTTGTTGTATACGAATAAATTCCTGTTTGACTAAATCCAGAGGTTTCTCGTTAATAGCCGTATCCTTGCGGTGGGCGGCCTCAAGAAGAAGTGACATGAGTTTGGATTGAATTGTGGGCTTCGGGAGAGGCGGTGATAATTTTTTCATACTCAACCGGACATTTTCCCAGGTCAGCATTTCAAAAACGGCTTCTTCGCCGACAATATGATCATAGGTTGCATCAATAAGCTTGCCTTCTGTAAAAAAAAGACGGCCTGTTTTTCCGTTGAGATGAGCAACTTTTAATGCCGCAGTTTTTTGTTCCATGGCGACAATCTGAAGGAAATTGGCCAGCGAGATTCCGGCGAGTCCGTCGTTCCGATGTTCATGGAGGTCGAGGGCACTGTTGATAGCCTGTTCGAGCGCATCAATATCAAGAGGTTTTTCAAGCACCTCCATAGTTCCGGCCTTTTTTAGCTGCTGCTCCATTACAGGCGTGCCAAAGGCCGTCACAACAATATTTGGGACCTTAGGGAAGGACTCTGTCATGGCGGCCAATAATTCCACCCCGTCCATGATCGGCATTCTCAAATCGGTAACCACGAGGTCCATGGGTATTCTTGATAGAATATCAAGGGCTTCTCGACCATTATGGGCTGTCGTTAGATGAAAACGAGCATTTCTTTCAAAACCGGAGCTGATACTGAGAAGCAGTTCCGGTTCATCGTCAACAATGAGTACCTGTTGTTTCATAGACTACTCTTAGACAGTTAGACAGTTAGGCAGCCTTACGCTGTATCTTAGGCTGTAGCTGTTCTGGACCTGAGCCTGCTCATTTCTTTTTTTGCAGCCGAGTAAATTCAGATCTGACCTTATCCAGGAGATGAGCATCACCGACCTGTTCTTTGTGATAGGGCATCCCGAAAAGGAGAGGCATCAGTTGAGATTGTTCATCGGATGAAACCGTTGAAGGGCAGAATTCTTTCATGCTTAATCTGATTCTTTGCCACTCCAGCATCTCCAGGGCTGCTTCGTCACCGGTCAGATCGCCTTGTTCCGCATCAATAAGATAACCTTTGCGGAAAAAGAAACTGCCGTATCGGTTATCAACGTCAAAGATCTTTAAATGAACAGTTTTCTTCTCCATGGCAACAAGCTGAAGAAAAATATCCAGCTTTGGCCCGCCGTCGATCTTGTGGTAGAAATCCAGCGCCTTATTGATTGCCTGCTCAAGAGTGTCGATATCTAAAGGTTTTTCCAGGAGATGTAAGGTCCCGGCCTTTTGCAGCTGCTGTTCCAGGCTCGAAGTCCCAAAGGCTGTCATGACAATACTGGGGATCTCTGGAAAGGACTGACTCATGGCGGCAAGAAGCTCTATCCCGTCCATTTTCGGCATTCTGAGATCGGTTACAACCAGATCAACAACGTTGTTGTCGAGAATGTCAAGTGCTTCCATACCATTTCCTGCTGTCATCAGCTGGAAACGATCATTTTTTTCAAATCCGGCCCGGATGCTGAGAAGCAAATCCGGTTCATCATCAACAATGACTACTTGTTTCATAGTTTTTTTCTGTTTTTTCTTTCTAGGTGTGCGAAAAGGGGCACTATCAATACTTCCATAACCCAACGAATAATATGCCACCTGTCGTGAGACGGGAGACGAATAAATCTTGTTTCTCAAAACATTCCATGTTAGCAATAACAGTGTCTGAAATAAACAAAAAAATGTATTGTTAGTCCGGTCAGATGTGCTCTGGCATGACTCTGTCTCTTGGGTATTGCGCTGTGAGTAGCTGGCCCATACATTTCAACCAAATGTTTTCTCTGTACATATTTATGGAAGCTGTTCTTGACCGCGCCCGTTGTTCTCTGCTTTTTTCACATGATTTATGAAAACCGAAAAGGCCTGTATACTCCTGATTGATGATGATCCTCTGATTGTCGCTATTTTGCGGTATATTTTGGAATATGAGCAGTATAAAGTTCTGGATGCGCAAAACGGTCGAGGCGGCCTGCAACTTGCAATAGAGGAGCAGCCTGATCTCATCCTGTTGGATATTAACCTTCCTGATCTTAATGGATTTGATGTATGCAAGCAGCTGAAGCAGCATAAGAAGACTGACGGGATACCGATTATTTTCCTGACGGCAACAGGGGTGGAAGGAAATGAGTATCGAGGCTTTGAAGAAGGTGCTGTAGATTTTCTGCGCAAGCCGGTGAATAAGGCCCAACTTTGCGCTCGGGTCAATAATGCGCTGGATATGCAAGCTGCCCGGCAGAAGCTAGAACAGCAAACCCTGGACCTGGAGCGTACCAACAGGCTCTTAAAGGAATCTCTTGCTGCTCAACAGAGAACGAGTCGTCATCTGCTCCAGCGGGATCATATCCTCAGCTCGGTGAATTATGTAGCAAAATCTTTTCTCAAAACAGGAAACTGGGAAGAGGTTATAAAAGGTGTGCTGAAACATCTCGGAGAAAATGTCGATAGTGAGCATGTTTACTTAAAAACGTTTGAATCTCAGGTCGCTCAGCGACGTCATTACACCTGGTATAAAACCAATAACACTATTACCTGCTCAAGTATTGATTTACTGGCAATGTGGAAGCCGCCGATTGAATTGCTGTCAGAGGATGCAATAACAGGACCGGACAAGCACACCCCCTCTTTTATTTGGGGGGAGTTTGAAAATAATAATATACGTACCTATCTTATTCTGCCTATTTACGTCTATAAACAGCTCTGGGGCTGTATCGGATTCGATTGCAGTCTTCCTGGGCGAGCTTGGGATAAGCCGCTTGTTGAGGCTATGAAAACCTCTTCCGATATAATAGGGACCGCTATTCAGAGAACCTTTGAGTTCAGAGAACGCACTCGGTTGGCAGCGGCAATCAATGAATTTTCTGACTGTGTGCTTATGACGGATAAGGTCGGGACGATATTTTATGCCAATTCCGCCAGTACCCAGGTTACTGGATATCTGCCAGAAGAGTTGGTTGGGCTGAAACTGACACAGGTTCAGGTTGATGAGCAGGATCGTTTTGACTGTCGTAAGGTGCTGAATTCGGTAGAGGAAGGGAACGGATGGCATGGAGAGGTGAAAAATCGTCACAAGGACGGAACCTTTTACGATGAGTCTGTTGCTATTATCCCTGTGAAAGGACAGGCGAACAGGGTCAATAGTTTCTGTATTATTAAGCGCGATCAGACGGAGAAAAAACGACTTGAGTCCATTGCTGAAGCAGCAAATCTCATGGAAAATGTCGGTTTTGTTTTTTCCGGAATCAGGCATGAACTCGGGAATCCGCTCAACTCGTTAAAGATGGCGATCAGTGTCCTGCTCAGACAGTTGGATGATCTTCCCTTGGATAAAATTAAGGAATTTCTTGACCGCTCCATGGGAGAAATCAAACGGATGGAGTATTTACTCTATTCGTTGAAGAATTTTAATGTGTTGGAAGAACAGAAATTGGTATTAACTGATCTTTCTGTTTTTCTTGAGAATTTCAAGAGGGTTCATGAAAAAGATCTGTTGGGAAACGGTGTGGAGCTGGAAGTACATATAGAGGCGACTGTCAGCAGTTTGGTTGATGAACGGGCCTTGCACCAGGTTTTTCTGAACCTGCTAACGAATTCAGTGAATGCCCTTCAAAAAACGTTAACTCCTCGGATCTCTATCCATCTTTTGCAAAAGGATGGTCATTTTGCACAGATAATCTTCCGGGATAACGGCTGCGGTTTTTCGGATCAGGTCAGGAAACAGCTTTTCAAACCGTTTTTTACCACGAGGGCCAAAGGAACAGGCTTGGGTCTGACCATTGTCAAGAAAATGCTTACTTCTATGAATTGTACCGTGAGTATCGAAGGGCAAAGAGGCAAGGGGGCCTGTATTATTATCACCTTGCCGACTCAAGAGCCCAATCCTCTCAAAGGAGAAAGGTAAAAATAAACCCAGATGGTTTTTTTATTGGGAAAAGGGCCGGGTTTCTTTTATGCTTTCGTGAACTGCGAAACACATGTAGGGTCAGTCCCCCGTATCTGACCTGAACCGTCACCCTCCGGGCAAACACAGGGGTTTTGCCCCTACAGCACCCGGTATAATAAATGCGAAGAGATTAAAATTCAAACTGATTTAAGCCATGTCTGTTGAAACCAGCTCAACCGGTTACGAACGTCTTCATACGATTGTTGTTGCACTGGGAATGGAGATATCCGATGCCATTCTTTCTGCTTTGCATTATGAAGTTGAAGCCTGTCGCCAGGAACAGCAGGAACAGCTCGCGGTTGTCGGTCCGATCCTCTTGGGGATTGATGCGGTGGTCAGGCATATTGACGAGATTCGTGTACTCACTGATTTCCGTGCATTCAGCCTTCTTAATGAACTTGTTGAGGCGTATCGGCTGATTACTGTGGAGCAACGTGCTGTAGGACAACCAGGACAACCAGGTCAACAGGAAGCGTGGTCCATCGCATCAGAAGCCTTGAATAAGGTACTTGCTTGGCAGCATAGCTGTATCCAGGAGAGCCTGAAAAAGGTGCCGAATGCAGCTGCAAACACAGGAGCTGTTTCTTCGGAAAAAATCGAATCTTCAGCCTTTGATATACAAGGCCTGCTTGGTGTCGTGCGGCAGGAAATTGCCGCAACGGGTATGATGGCTATCCGGGAATCAGCCGCATTGCTGGAGCTTGTTCATGTGCAGAAAGAGGGCAGACGTTCTGTTTCTGCTGATGCTCAGGAAGTTTCAGCGCGAGCTTCAGAAGGAGCTTCAAAGAAAAACGAAGAATTCAGTTCTGTGGTTCGGGAAAATATTTCTTCCTTGCAGCAGGTGCTTCAACAGGAGGTAGGGCGGTTGCGCCATGAATTTGCCCGAGACTAATTTCCCCTCTGCCTTTTCGTCTTTTTCCAGAATTATATTCAGAATATTAACAAAACATCCGGCACCCAGTTTCTGTTATGGTGGTCGATTTATTCTCTACAAGGTTTTTATACTAATTTTATGCATGCTCATGGAATCACCGGTCGCTCAGTTCGATCAAAAAGAAGGCGAAACACAAAAGAGCCGTATTGCTTTGTTGCCACCTGCGCCGCAGGACTTGAAAATTTGGTACAGGAGGAAATTGCTTCGTTGGGCGGTGTTGACCCTGTAACTGTACCAGGTGCGGTCACATGGCAAGCAAGCTCCTTGAAAACAGCCTATCTTACCTGCCTCTGGTCAAGGTTCAGTTCGCGCATTCTGCTACGCTTGACCCAGTTCGAAGCACCGACACCGGACGAACTCTATGAAGAGGCTGGCAAGATTGATTGGGGCAGGCATTTTAACGGCGATACCAGTTTTGCTCTCTCTACCACTCTGGTCAACTCGTCGCCTGAGCTGAATCACAGTCACTATGCCTCGTTGAGAATCAAAGACGCTATCGTGGATCAATTTCGCAAGCGGACTGGAGAGCGGCCAGATGTCGATGTTCGAACACCCGGTATTCGGCTCAATCTGCATGTGGACGGCACAACCGCAACCTTGTCTCTGGACCTGTCTGGGGAGAGTCTCCATCGCCGGGGATACCGGAGCGGGGTCGGCGAAGCGCCTTTAAAAGAAACCCTGGCAGCAGCCATTGCCTATCTCTCCGGGGTTCGGGTTGGCATGTCCCCTGATACCTGTCTGCTGGATCCCATGTGCGGTTCTGCTACCTTGCTTATCGAGGCGGCCTTGATTGTTGGGGATTCGGCTCCGGGCTTGTTGCGAGATACTTTTGGCTTTCAGCACTGGTTGGGGCATAATGAGAAAATGTGGGAAGCCTTGGTTGAAGCAGCTGTGCAGCGAGAAGATCAACATGCTGACACTCCTTGGCCGATGATTATCGGTTATGACGCTGATCCGCACGTTGTCGCTGTTGCCCGTAAAAATATCACTAATGCTGGGCTGGGAGATCGTATTACGATCAAGCAACGGCAACTTGCCCGCTTACAGCCCCCAACCGCTGAGGGCATATTGTTGACCAACCCTCCCTATGGCGAACGCCTGTCAGAGAAAGAGGCGGTTAAGTACCTGTATCGAGCTGTTGGGCGAATTTATCGTCAGCATTTTTCCGGTTGGCAGCTGGGCTTTTTTACTTCTAATCCTGATTTTGCCGACATGGTCGGGGTGAGATGGCAGGAACGTCACCGGCTGTATAACGGTCCTTTGAAATGCCGTTTGTTGACAACAACTTTGACAACAGCTTTGACAGCAACTTCTCCGAGCCCTTCTGAGGAGTTTGATGAGGGGATGCGGCTATCTCTTCAGGATACTCCTCATGAAAACGATTCCGCCTTGCCAGCCGAAGACTTTGCCAATCAACTGCGCAAAAATTGCCAACGGCTTTTCCCCTGGGCAGAAAAGCATAATATTACCTGCTTCCGTATTTATGATGCTGATATCCCGGAGTATAACATAGCCGTTGATGTGTATGAAAAGTGGGTGCATGTTCAGGAATACGAGCCGCCAGTAACCGAGCCGCCAGCAACCGAGCCGTCAGCAACGGTGCCTTCGGAAGAAGCAGAAGAACAATTTAATCAGGCTTTACAGGTGATTCGTCAGCTGCTTGATGTGCCGCATTCCCAACTTTTTGTGAAGAAAAGATGGAAGCAGCAAGAAAACGAGCAGTATCAGAAGCGCCCTGACACCACCGGCAAAACAGGTGGTAAGACGGGAAAACTGTATGAGGTGCGTGAAGGAGGCAATCGCTTTCTGGTGAATTTTACCGATTATCTGGATACCGGCTTATTTTTTGATCACCGTAAAACCAGAGCCATGCTGGCCGAACTTGCTGACGGCAAAACCTTTCTTAACCTCTTTGCCTATACCGGCTCGGCAACAGTCTATGCGGCCAAGGGTGGTGCGGTTTCCACCCAGACCGTGGGGCTCCCGGAAAAGTATTTTGTTCGAGCCCAGGCCAATCTTTCACTGAACGGTTTTGGCGGGAGCTTGCATCAATTTAGCGAGGCAGACAGCCTGCAATGGCTGAAATCTTGTCGGGGTCAATACGGGGTGATTTTTATTGATCCGCCGACTGTTTTTGATGTGCAGAAGGGTCATCCGGAATTGTTGCGCCTTGCTATGAACCTGCTAACGCAGGACGGTGTGCTTATTTTCTCCACAAAGGATAGAAAATTTGAGCTTGATACCGAACTGGAAGAAGAATTTGTCGTGAGAGATGTAACTGACCAGACCTTGCCGGAAGATTTTCAAGGAAAAGGCAATATTCATCGTTGCTGGCGCTTTAGACATCATAACGACGAAGAATAATGTACACTCCGGGGGAGGAAATCGTCCAGATTGTGGATGAACACAACAGGGAACTGGGCGAACTGCCCCGACGTTTAATGCGTGACCAACGTCTTATTCATCGGGCCAGCTACATTCTCGTTTTTAATGCCGCCGGAGAACTCTTTATCCAGAAGCGTACCACGACGAAGGATGTCTACCCCGGCTACTGGGATGTCGCAGCGGGCGGGGTTGTGCAGGCTGGGGAAACTTACGAGCAATCAGCAGAACGGGAGCTGGCTGAGGAGTTGGGAGTGGGATCGGGATCGGTCAAACTGAATTTTCTCTTTGATCAGTATTATGAGGATCAGGAGAATCGCGTCTGGGGCCGCATTTTCACCTGCATTCATGAGGGGCCGTTTATTCTGCAAGCGGAAGAGGTGGAATATGGGCGTTTTATACTTCCGAGCAATGTTCTTGATGAGAGCAGCTCAGAACCCTTTTCAGAACTCTTTACACCGGATGGAATACTTGTATTGCAGAAACTTTTAGCCCAGAAGGAAGAACGTTCTGTGGTCGAAAAAACAACGAGGTGACACATGGGAAGGAAAATGAGCATTCCGCTGAAGTTCCTTGCTGTTTTTACTCTGACGATGCTGTTGACCGCCGGAGCCTTTATGACCACGCTGTCCTCCTTGAGGACCTACACGGCCCGACATGAGGCCGGTGCTGTGGCCGACCAAGTTATTGCCTTCCGTGCTTGGGTTTCACAAACCGGCATGGTGTGGGTTCGAAAA
>JBATKL010000070.1:0-17064 GCA_049669385.1 Candidatus Electrothrix sp.
CCCTGCCCTGCCGGGAATCAGCGGCACCCGACGGCTGGCCGACAACCTCTCCGACCTCCGGGCCCAGGTGGCGGCCAACCAGAAGGGTATCGACCTAATCCTCGGCATGGTTGAGGATTACGGACTGAAGGCGGTCCAAGCCTATATGGGCCATGTCCAGGATGCTGCCGAGTCAGCCGTGCGCAAGGCCCTGTGCCAACTCTCTCTGAACCGGGGCATGGCCGAGCAGGATGCCGTAGAGGCGGTGGATTATCTGGACGACGGCAGCCCGATCCGTTTACGCCTGAGCATCGACCGGCGGGACGGATCTGCGGTCTTTGACTTCACCGGCACCGGGCCGGAACTCTGGGGCAACCTCAATGCACCCAAGGCGGTAACCCAATCCGCCCTGCTCTACAGCCTGCGCTGTCTGGTGGAAAAAGATATCCCGCTCAATCACGGCTGCCTGCTCCCGGTCCGCCTGATCATCCCGCCCGGTTCCCTGCTGGACCCCTCGCCCGAAGCAGGGGTAGTGGGCGGTAATGTGCTGACCTCCCAGCGGGTGGTGGATGTGGTACTCAGGGCCTTTGGCGTGGCAGCAGCCTCCCAGGGCTGCATGAATAATCTTACCTTTGGCAACGAGAATTTCGGTTATTACGAGACCATCGGCGGCGGAGCAGGGGCCGGGCCGAGCTGGCCCGGTCAAGCCGGTGTCCACACCCATATGACCAATACCCGCATCACTGACCCGGAGATTCTGGAACGCCGCTATCCGGTGCTGGTTCGGGAATTTTCTCTGCGCCGGGGTTCTGGGGGTAAAGGGAAATTTCGAGGCGGCGATGGGCTGGTACGGGAGCTGGAATTTTTGAAGCCGTTGGAGGTATCTATTCTTTCTGAACGACGGGTCTTTGCTCCTTATGGCCTGAAGGGTGGTGAAGATGGCAAGCGTGGGGAGAATATCTTTATTCGCAATAACGGCAGAAGATTGAATCTTGGTGGGAAGAATGCTATTCAGACTGAGGCTGGGGATCGGTTGCGGATTTGTACTCCTGGCGGGGGTGGTTGGGGGAATAAATAGTAAGGTCCTCTTTTGATTTTGACATAAAGGAGTTAGAGGCGACCTGTGCTATCAAAGGGTGTTTTCAGGCAACAGCTAGCCGGCATCCCAAGGCTTTAACGACCCTGCTAACCGTTGAAAATCTTGGGTTTCCTTCTCCGGCAAGGGCCTTGTACAGGCTTTCACGATTTAGCCCGGCTTTTTTGGCCACTTTAGACATACCCTGTTTTTTAGCCAGATACCCTAAAGCGATAAGAAAGAGCCTAGGGTCATCATCCATATAGGCATTGTTCAGGTACTCGTTGACCTCTTCCCTTGTTTCCAGGTAGTCGAACGGATTGTAGGATTTGGTTGTAATTGTCAAGACTGTTCCCCCAGTTGTTTAACCATTCCTTTTGCTTTCTTTATATCCCTATCCTGCGTCGATTTGTTTCCGCCGCTGAGGAGGAGGATAATCCGACCATCCCGGATCACGTAATACAGCCTGTAGCCAGGTCCGACAAATATGCGCATTTCGTTGATCTCGCTGCCGACTGATTTAACATCGCCGAAATTGCCCAGCTTTGCCCTGTCGAGACGAGCGGTTACGGCGAGAACTGCTTTGCGGTCGCGTAACTTCTTTAGCCACTTGTCGAAAGCGGGCGTAGTTTCAATCTCGTAGATCATGATTACTTGTAGTCACTAGGCTACAACTTGTCAAGGGAAAGGGAATCGGCCTGCCGAAAGATATTTTGCGGACGTACGGCTTTGTGGAATGTATGGTGAGGCCTCGTGAGGATGTGAAGGAGAAGAGGAAAACCGTAGTTTGACCTCATTTACGTATCCGCAGCAACGGCAGGCGGCTTAATCTTGGTGGGAAAAATGCTATTCAGACTGAGGTTGGGGATCGTCTCAGAATCTGCACGCCTGGAGGAGGTGGGTGCGGGAGAAGTCATCAGTAATATTATACTCAACATCTTTACCTCTTCTTCCAGGCCCAAGAAATACTTGGAAGAAGAGTTACGTCCGATCAATCATTTCTCTCCCAAGTTGAAAAAATAAATCTTTCCTCCTTTTTTGAGAGTCTTGATGGTGCGATATAGTTCAGTGTATAGGAGCAACAGGTTGAATGTCAAAAATATTAGTGAGCTGTCCTGTGGTGTAGGAAATGACCCCATTTAACCTGGGGGAAAGAACGCGATTCAGACTGAGTACTCCTGGCGGGGGTGATAAATTTGCCTGAGCAGCAAGTATTCGTTCAAAGGGACTTTGCTTCCAATTCTTTATTTTTTCAATGCACCACGAACAGCACGTCCCAACTGACACATTGAGTACGGTTTCTTGACAAACCCACCACCCCCGAGTTGCAACGTCGCCTGAACATCCTCACTTTCAGAAAAACCGCTTGCTATAACAGCCTTCTGGCCGGGATGCAGCTTGAGAATTTCTTCATAGGTTTGCCGCCCGTTTATACCGGGCTCCATCAACATATCAAGCACGATCAAATCAACAGGAGTATCTTTGATAAATTGAACAGCCTGCTCTCCAGAACAAACCGTCTCTACCGTATAACCGAGTGCTTCAAGCATCTCTCGTGCAACATCAAGCGATTCTTTCTCGTCGTCCACAAGCAGAATCCTCTCACCGTGACCGGCGAGTTTATCCACATTATCGGCCTTTAAGTATATGCAGCCTTCCTCTTTACGCACGGGGAAATAAAGTTGAAAGCAGGTCCCCGTATCATTACTTTCTACCAGGATTTTACCATTATGGTCCTTCATGGTATTCCATGCCACTGTCAAACCCAAACCGGTACCGCTTCGCCCCATTACTTTTTTCGTGTAAAACGGTTCAAAAATATGTTCCAGCTCAGTAGGGGGAATACCGGGGCCGGTATCTTGGACCGTGAGGATAAGATAATCGCCCTTTTTCATATGTTCAGTGTTCGCCGTCGCATCAACATATTGATTCAGGGTAGAAATAACAACGGTTCCATTCGTCCCAGAACCGATGGCTTCTGCCGCATTTGTTATTAAATTTACGAGACATTTTCCAATATGAATCGGAGAACAGAGAGCAACGGGATGCGTGGCCTCAAGTTGATGGCGAAATAGGATGTTCGGATAGAACGATTTGAGTTTTTCGCACTCGGGAGAATTAAGATATTCTTTGATCAATACGTTGAGATTATGAACTTCTCTAATACTGACAGCACCACGAGCAACAGTCAATAGATCCGCAACCACTGTTGCCGCCTTTCGACCTGAGTTACGGATAGCCTCAACCGGTTTTCTCAACTCGCTATCTTGAGGTAATTTCATTAACACCAGCTCTGGATAGCCCACAATCCCCGTGAGAATATTGTTCAAATCATGGGCCACGCCACCGGCCATCACGCCCATGGCTTCCATTTTCTTCGCTTTAATAAGCTCGGTTGCAATGCTCTCTTTTTCCCGTTCAGATTTTATCCGCTCTGTAATGTCTCTCAACATCAACAATTTCCAGACAGAACCATCTTGGCCAGCCATTGGTGTTTCTATGATATCATAGGTCTTGCCATTCCTTTTCGAGCACCATTCCCAATGCACGGTCTTACCGGAAAACACCTGATCATTTTTACACCAAGAGCATGGTTCAAGGCTGTTGTGGAAATATGCATAGCACTTCCTCTCCTGCCAAAGGCCAAAGTCTGCTGCAAGTGCATGGTTAACAAATTGAAGATCATATTGTTGATTAACAATATAGCAACCGTCTTCCATTGATCGAAGAAGGTGCGCGAAATTATCCCTTTCCAAGCGTAGTTCTTCGGTCCGCTCTGCAACCCGTTGTTCCAGGATGATATTGGCCCTTTCTAAAGCAGCTGCGGTATTTTTTTCCACGGTCACGTCACGCCATATGCTGACAATGGCGATGGCTCTCTGTTCTTCATAGGCGTGTAAAACCAAGGAAGAAGCGTTGACGCTAAAAAACTGAGGTACAGCGTCACTGGTCAGCTCAAACTCAATATTGCTACAAGTACCTTTCCTATAAATTGCGTCCTGCAACGCAATCCAATCGGAAACAGGATCTTTCTCAAAGGCACTCAGCCAGTCAAAGAGACTGGTTTCACTCATGTCACCGGGAGAGCAGTCGAAAAGAGAACAGAAACTCTGATTAGCCACCAGAATGGTGGCATCCTCATGAGTGATTAAGACTCCGTCCTGCGAGGCGGCCAGCATCGCCTCGAAAAACTTAACTGTTTTTTTCAGGACGTCAACATCCTGCTGCCGAACTTCACTCATATTGTGCTCGTATCTTTGCACTCTCTGCACTCTCTGCTTGTACTTTAGCCATGCGAACAGCGGTTATTTTATATTCAGGTTGCTTGGAATGACGGTCAATGGCATGAGTACAGAGAATATTGGCCAACCGATCATCAGCATCTTGCAAGGCATTGCCAAAGTGCATATTCATATAAACAGTACCGGCCAACATCTTATCGGCAAGCCTCACTTGAGCGTACACCTTGCCGCGACGGGAAACCACCTCGATCAACTCGCTTTCCTGCATGCAAAGGGCGTCAGCATCTTGCGGATGAATTTCGACATAGTTACCCGGTTCCCGCTGTCGCAGCTCTTTTACCCGACCGGTACGAGTTCTGGTATTAAAATGACCGGCCAATTTACCGGTGAGCAGGATAAAAGGAAAGTCTGTATCAGTAACCTCTGCCGGTTCCTGATAATTTCGCCCTAACAATGCGGCCCGCCCATCCGGGCGTGGGAACCGCCAGTCAAGAAAAAGACGCTCTGTGCCGGGATGATCCTGATCAGGACAGGGGAGCTGAAGACCGATTTTATCCCGCAGGCGTTCATAGCTTACGCCGTTCATATCGCAAATGCGGCCCTTGGTCAGAAGCTTCCATTCCTCAAAAATCTCTTCTGCTGATGCATAGGGAAATTCATCCCTAAAGCCCATGGCACGCGCTACATCAATTATAATTTCACAATCTGTTTTAGCCTCCCCTGGGGGTTCCACCAGCTTTTCCACCAATTCTATGCGCCGTTCCGAGGAAATAAAAGTCCCTGTCTTTTCGCACCACTGGGCACCGGCCAACACCACGTCAGCCAATTCGGTTGTTTCGGTAGGATGAAATATATCCTGAACAACGAGCAACTCAGCTTTTTTCAAACCTTCCTCGACCCAATGCGTATCCGGCAAAGAGGCCGCAGGATTGGTGGTGGTGACCCACAGGGCACGAATCTTCCCGTCATGGAGGCCCTGGATTATTTCAATGATGGAGCGACCTGGCGTTGGTTGGATCCTTTCTGCCGGAATATTCCAAAAATCTGCTATTTCTTGGCGCTGTTGGGGATTGGCAACCGAGCGCATTCCCGGCAAGAGATGACTTAAGGCACCGACCCAGCGATTGCCCAAGGCATTGGCCTCTCCGGTAATCGAGAGCGGTCCGGCTCCAGGACGACAGAAGTTATCCGTAAGCAAAGAAATATTATGCAGGCTGTTGTTCTTGAAGACCGCCTGCGTGGAATGATTATAGCCTTGAAACCAAAAGGTGAGCATGTTTTTTGCCTCACCGATAAGGCGAGCTGCCTTAAGAATCTGCTCTTCCTGGCATCCTGTTATTTCAGAGCCGTAACTGAGAGAATACTTTTCAAGGAATACTTTAAGTTCGCCAAGACCGGAGGCGTGAATCCCCACATTTTCTTCATCAACAAAGCCTTCCCGCAGGAGGAGATGAGCCAAGGTGTTGTTTAAGGCCACATCCGTTCCCGGCTTGATTTGGAGATGAAGGTCGGCAATTGCCGCTGTTTCGGTACAGCGAGGATCAACAACAATAACCTTGGTACCTTGTTCAGCAGCTTTTTTCAGGCGCTGAAAGATAATCGGCAGGGTCACGGCCATATTATTGCCAGCAATAAAAAAAAGATCTGCCTGTTCAATATCAGCATAACAAGTGGGCGGCGCGTCAGCTCCTAAGGTGGACAGGAAACCCGCTGCTGAACTAGCCATGCATAAGCGAGTGGAGCACTCAATATTATTGGTGCCGATGCAGCCCTTCATCAGCTTATTCATCAGGTAGTACTCTTCAGTGAGATTGGCTGCACCACCATAAAAGGCCACGGCATCCGGGCCGTGTTGCTCAATAATTCTCTTGAAATTCTCAGCAACATACTGGACAGCTTCACCCCATTGTACAGGAATCAGCGTTCCGTCACGCCGGAGAAGAGGCTGCAGCAGACGATCCGGTGCATTGAAGACAGCTGGGAGGTTGGCAGCTAGAGTACATACCTGCCCTTTGTTCGTCGGATGTTCCTTCATGCCTTTTACCTGAACAAGGCGTCCCTGCTCTACACCGACCATCAGGCCGCAGCCAACACCGCAGTAAGGACAGGTTGATTTATGCCACTGAATTGTCATCGTTTCACCTCTTGGGGTAGATAGTTAATCAGACCTTAATTGAGCGATTCCTTTTTTGGGCAAAACCGGTTTGAGGTTATCCGCAAGCATAACCTCAAAGAAGATTTTTTATGGAAAGAAACATTCCCTTGATGTGCCTGCAACTTTAGCAGGTTACCTTCCGGATAACCACTGGTTTTTTCAATTAGCCTGCACTCATTTATCCGCTGAAAAATCATCTCGCTTTGTCACGGCCTCCCATCGCCGCACCACTTCCGCAAGAACAACACCAAGGGACAAGCCGGTGATGTTTGCAACCATATCCAACCACTCACCATAACGGTTCACAAAAGGCTGCACCAATTCTATAAGGCCGCTGCAAGCGATAAACAAAATAGCGATGAGTCGCCATGGTTTCGGCCTGCGCAGAGCAACAGGGAAGACCAGTGCAGCATAGGCTATAAGATGGTGGATTTTATCGCCTCCAGGGACCGAGGGGAAAGACTCATTTGGCCAGAGCGACAGGCAAATAATAGCAATAAGAAGGATTGTTGTAGAGGCCAGCCAATACCTTCGCATAAAGGCCAAGAAAGATTTCGTAAGAGTCATAATGGTTATAGTTGCCATGGTAGTAATGGTAGTGATGGTAGTTTACGTGAGCAGATGAGGTTTGCCTTGATGAGCAGTAAATTCTTCAGCGGGCCACGAGCCCATCATTATTTATAGCTTCTGGCAATAACTTAATGATAAATATTTCTCACGGCACATCTGGTCATTGACATTTTTTGTCATGAGACAACAAACAACATAAGATTCCATTAGAAATGGATTTTCATGAATCAATGATAAAAAAAACATTATTTTACTTGGGAATCACTATGAACTTAGCCCTGCCCAGATATTTTATATTATTGATTTATTGACACAATTTGTCATAAAATATTGCAAAAACGACATATTTTGTCATGTACAGTCTGGCATACCTTGCCTTTTATATACCTTTAATAAAAAAGATATAATAGAAAAATTTTTTTTTACTTCTCCCTCTTATCTTTTTATCAAAATCCTTTTTAAAAAATTTAATTTCATTGCATAGGTATGTTTTCTGCATTGCAAGAGACATAACCTGTTATCATAAACCGCAAAACTGAAGGGCATGTCTCATGACCTCGAAGAAACTGATTAAAAAATCAAATGTCGTGAGGTGGCAGAAAGCCACATGTCTCATTTAGAGAGGCAGTCGGGTTATCTGTTTTTTATTTCCTTATAACACCAGGAGGATATTATGAAAATCACAAAGAAATTATTACTCAGAAGTATGGTTACCCTCTCAGCTCTTCTGCTCTGCGAGGCCCCGCTTGCGGCCCAGGAACATCTTAAAGCCAACCAAACCACTGTTGGCGGCCCAGGTACGGTCAAGCTCTGTATCCGAAATTACGGGAAAACCCCAGCTGAAGCCTTTGCAGCAGGAGCTCAAATACTCCAGCAAGCAGATGGCCAGCTTGGTGAAAGCAAATTACACGGCCATGCCCGTATCCGGATCCTGCCGGAAAAAGAAAATGGAATGTTTGTCGTAGAAGTATACTCTTTCCCAGACAGCGGTTCCTGCCCGCTAAAAACCGAGCACAGAACCGCACAGGTAATGGCGCAGGTGATGATTCAACCGTAAGGAGACGGTCAGCAATCATTTTCAATAATCATTATTTCTACAGCACGCTCATAAAGCCAGAAACAAAACAAACAGCCCTACCCTCATTATAGGATAGGGCTGTTTTACTTTTCCGCACCTTTTTTTTGTTCTCTTACCCACTCTAAGGGGCAATCAATATTAAGTTTTATTTGTTAAAGTTCCTTGCATAGACATCTTCATCCCATCACCCCTCCATGAGCAGAGAAATACAGGTGGCGATAAAAAGGGTCAGAGAAATAAAGCCGTTCATAGAAAAGAAGGAGACCTGAATCCGGGAAAGGTCTTTGGGATTCACGATAAGATGCTGATAAAACAAGGCGCTTCCGGTCATAACTATACCGATATAATAGATAATATTCAGCCCCTGAAAATAACCGGTCAGGGTAAAAAGAAAAAAGGCCAAGGCATGAAAGGAAACCGCCAGCTGAAAGGCGTTCTTACGGCCCAGAGAAGCTGGCATGGAATATAGGCCTGCCTTGCGGTCGAATTCCGCATCTTGAGAGGCATAGATAATATCAAAGCCGGTTACCCAGAAGAGCACCCCTAAGGATAACACCCAGGGATAGCCGACGAGACTACCTGTGGTTGCCACCCAGCCACCCAAGGGCGCAACAGCCAGGGCTACCCCCAGGATAATATGACAAAACCAGGTAAAACGCTTGGTCAGGGAATAGAAAAAAGTTAGGCCCAAGGCAAAAGGAGAAAGGATCAGCGCCAGGGGATTGAGCATCCAGCAGGCCCCAAAAAACAAGACTGAGGCTACCGCGACCATGAGCCAGGATTCCTTGAGCGAAACCTCACCCGCCGGGATGGCTCGCTTATCCGTACGGGGATTTGCCGCATCAAAACGATAATCCGCAATACGATTAAAGGTCATGGCAGCAGTGCGGGCGCCGACCATGGCGATAACCACCCAGAAAAAAACCCGGAGCGAGGGTACTCCCCGGGCTGCGAGAACAGCCCCCATCAGGGCAAACGGCAGGGCGAACACGGTGTGCTTGAACTTGATCATTTCAAGCAGGATGCTCATCTTTTTCATTATATGGTCCAGCATGGTCGGGTATTTCTGCGCGATGGTTTAGGGAATATCCACTTACCTATGATTGAGGCAACCAAGACGCCCCTAGCCAACGAATGACTTTCATGCCACCGCCGAGTACAAGACTGTTGTGTTGACCGAGGTGATCCAGAAAAACCTGAATCTCATAAGCGCGATTTCCCGAGCCACAAAATATAATCAGCGTTTTATCTACCGGAAGCTCTTTATGCTGCTTGCGCACCTTATCATACCTTATGGCAATCCACTTATCCTCGCCAAATTTCTCCACAAAGGGCTCTGCTTCTTTGGGATGACGGACATCCAGAACAACCCAATCCGGTTCACTGGAAAAGTCTTCCACCCAGGCATAGAAACGCTGCATACTCACTGAGCGCATCCGGCCAGCGCAGATATTATCCGCCACAAAGGCAGCAGCGTTCAGGGAATCAATAGCCGCAGAAAAAGGCGGGGCATAGGCCATTTCCGCCATCATGAAATCTTCGATCGTAGCTCCTTTACTGATCATCACAGCAGCAGTGTTAATCCGGGCCGAGAGGGAATCATTCATCATGCCGAAACCCTGCAAACCGAGAACTCGGCGGGTGCGCTTATCAAAGACCAGCTGTAAGATAACAGAGGTGCTATTGGGAAAGAAATGGGCCCGATCATCCGGGGCGGTCAGCGAGTAATCAGCATCAAAGCCCTCTGCCACAGCCGCTTCATAGGTGATACCGGTGGAGGCAATGCAACGATCAAAGGCCTTCATGATAAAGGAACCCACTGCGCCGTCAAAGGAAGAGGCAAGGCCAGCCATATTATCGGCAGCCACCCTGCCCTCCCGGTTGGCCAGCGATCCCATAGGAGCAAAGGTCTGCTTGCCAGTAACCAAATGCTTGACCGCAATACAGTCGCCTGCTGCATAGATATCCGGGTCAGAGGTCTGCAACCTGCTATTAACCGTGATACCACCCCAGGGTTCCACAGCCAGGCCTGCTTCCTTGGCTAGCTCACTGCGCGGACGAACACCGGCAGCCATAATCACCATATCCGCCTCAAGGGTGCGCTGCGGTGTTTTTACCGCCACTACCTTGCCCTCACTATCCCCGACGATCTCGGTTGCGCCTTCTCCGGTACAGACGGCCACGTTCATCTCTTCAAGATGCCGTTGGAGCATGGTGGCGAAGTCCGCATCCACCAATTTAGGCAGGAGCTGGGGCATAAACTCAACCAGGGTTGTTTCCAATCCCCAGAGATCGGCAAAGGACTCAGCCATCTCAATGCCGATGGCCCCTCCACCGATAACCACAACCCGGCCTATCTTGCCGCCGGAAATCCTTTTTTTAATTTCAATGGCCTTGTGCAGGTCGGAGATAGTAAAGACGCCGTCCAGATCCGCTCCGGGAATAGGAAGGACAAAAGGGGCAGCACCAGTGGCGAGCATGAGCTTATCATAGGCCAACTCCTGCTCTTCACCGCTGTCCAGGTTCTTTACCTTGAGCGTTTTATTCTGCCGGTCAATAGCCAGAGCTCTGGTACGGGTGAGCACTTCCACGCCCTTGGCATCAGCGAAAAAAGGCACGTCACGAACCATGTGGAAGCTGGTGGAACGCAGCTCTGCTTCATCAGAGACATCGCCGCCCACATAATAGGGAATGCCGCAGCCTCCGTAGGATATCATGCTGTCCTGATCCACCACGGTGACATCCCAATCCGGCTGGAGTCTTTTTAAATGACAGGCAGCCTTTGGGCCAGCAGCAACTCCTCCAACAATGACGACTTTTTCGCTCATAATATTCTCCGCCCATATTTTAAAAGGATTTATAATTCTCGTCAGATGGGAGGCAGAATATTTCAGGAAACTTTCTCTGTCAACCTGTTCCTTGCGTCATGTATAAAAATCACGTACATTATATCCCGCTCTTTGAGACGGGATTTTTTATTGTGGAAAATTTATCGCGGAAAACCGCTCCCTATCGGGGGAGCTTTATTTTAGAATACCATCTGTTATGTCCGAATCAATACCAGAAAAAAAGATACTTATCGGCACCCTTGGTCCTCAGCAATCCCACGCCTGGCAGGCTGCCACCCGGTACGCGCCTGAGGCTACGGTCAAACTCTATCCGCATTCAAGCGGACTCCTGGATGCCTTTATCACCCAGGAGGTTGATCAGATTATTCTCCCGATATTTAATACCCGCCAGGGTGAAAACAAACAGTACTTCCGACTGTTTGAGCAGGTCAAAAAAGGATATTGGCAGGGTAATATCGTCCTGCCCGCCAATCTGTCCCTCGGCGTATTTGCTCCAGATATGCGGGTGGGAGAGATTGAAGTGCTACTGGGCAAGCGGGCTGTGTTTCGCCAATGCGAGGAGTATATCTGCGGAACCTTTCCTGATGCGGCCCTGACCAGTGTGCATGATATGGAGCAGGCTGTTCGCCGGATTCAGAAGCAGGGTTTGAGGGATCACGGCGTTATTGCCACTGCCGAGCTGCTTGATGCCTTAGGACTGCATATTATTGAGCGAGAAGTGGCCCCGCATAATAGAACCCGTTATGCCGTTCTGGGTCGCGAGAGAGCACAGCCCACAGGTTACGATGCTACTACTTTTATCACCGGCCCGCTTGACGACAGGGTAGGACTGCTGGTGGATATTCTCGGGGAATTCTCCCGGCACGGCATTAATATTCTGGACATGAGTTCGGAAAATGATGTTAAATCCCAGAAGCTACAAATTTATATTGAGGCAGAAGGCCATATTGAAGACCGGGCCATGCAGGAGGCTGTCGCCTGTATAGAGGAGCGGATTGTCGGACAGCGTAACTGCATGCGTTTGCTCGGTTGTTTTCCCCGGGTGGACATGCGGCCCAAATATATTGGTTCCTTTGGTTTTATCGGGACCGGGGCTATGAGCGACTGGTTTGCCGAGCGGCTGGAGCATGAAGGTTATCAGACCCTTATGACCGGGCGCAACACCAAACTCAGGCCTGAGAAAATGATTCCGCAGGTTGACGTGGTAGTGATCTGTGTGCCTATTTCCTTTACAGCGGATACGGTACGGCAATACGGCCCCCTGATTGAGAATGGCAAGGCTCTGGTTCTGTTGGCAGGGGAGTCGGAAACCACGATAGAAACCGCCTTGGAGGTCACTACTCCTGGCGTGGAGATTATGCTTGTCCATAATCTCTGGGGTCCCCAGGCTGCGACCATGAAGGATAAAAACGCCATTGTGGTTCGTACCGGACGCAGCGGAAAATTTTGCTCTGAATTTGAGGCGTTTTTGTATAAGCATGGAGCAAGCATTTATCAGGATTCAGCAACCAAGCATGATCTGCTGATGGGTATCGGGCAGAAGCTGCCCACAATCATTTCTGTGGCCCTGGCCATGACCTTAGAGGAAAACGGAATCACTGCTGAGGATCTGGCTTCCCATTGCACCCTGACCTCGCTCTATCCCATCCTTGCCATGGCCCGTGTTCATTCGCAGAACCCGAGGACCTATGCGGAGATCATGTCCACCTCAGGTGAGAGTCGTAAAATCGTTCATGACTTTGCTGCCTCTCTGCGCCAGGTCGTCTCTCTTGCGGATCAAGGTGATCAGGAGGGGATCCAGGAACTCTGTCGACAAATGGAGCGGAACAGCGAGCATCTGACAGAGCCCTTTCTCCGTAATCGTATGGCGCAGGCCAAGGCTGTGGATGAGGTCTTGGGCGCGATTATTTAAAAATTATTTACATAAGAAAGAAAGAGGCCGCGTACAGAAGAGGATATTGCTGTTGACGCACGACAGGTTCGTGCTTAGCTTTACAGCGGCATGAAAACCTGTAAAAGCTGTTCGTTTTTTGGGCCGATATAGCGTATAAAGAGCGTATAATCTTGATATCGAAAAGAGCGATGAAGAAAAAAATCAATCTGGATACCTTGCTGCACCTCGCTTTGATTGGCCTTGTCGTCCTTGTCAGTCTGTTTCTTTTTCGGGCATTTAACCAAACTGGACTCCCCTGACATAAACAGCAGACCCCGCAGTTCAGCGGGGCACAACAACAGCAATCTGAGCCGCCTGCTGCATCGTCTGCGAGCGGGCAATAATACGTTACGAATATTCTTAATATACTTATAATAACATCTCACTGTCGGAGTTAACATATGCTGGAAAGAGCACTTGCCTATCTTGAAGAAAAACATACCTGCCCCCATTGCGATACAGAGCTGACCCTCTGTTATGCGCCGCCCATGCACGTAGGCGATGGCCTCGGGTGGGGCTCTGAATTTCTGTTTATTTGCCTCAATGATGAATGTTCCCTGTTCGCTAATGGGTGGGAGTTCATTGAAAATCAGTACGGCCATGCGGGCTCCTATCGTTACATGGAAATTCCCGGGAGCAAAGAGAGCTATAATATGATGGTCGCCGGGGCGGCAGCGTTTACCGGCAGTATTGTTGATATTGAGGCCTTAAAAGAGCAGAACGCCAGATATAAAGCAGAAAAAGTGGCTGTTGCAAAACTGGACACCTGTGTTGAGGCCAATGATCTGGAGCCGGTGCTCTTTCTGCTCACGGATAATGCCGCCAATATCGATGACCGGAAGCGGGCCGCCGCTTTATTGCCCGAGCTTAATGATCTCGCCTGTATCGAGGTACTCCGGAATCACGACTTTTCCAGTACCCATCTGGAGCAAGATATTAATATGGCCATCCATAAGATTCTAACGAGTCATTTCCTGCGTGAATGCCCCTATTGTGCTGAATTAACGAAGGCCCGGGCCAAGGTATGCAAGCATTGTAATAAGGAATTTGCGTGAAAATTGTTTGAAATTTGATTGGAATTTGACTTTCCTCTTGCCAAAATATTTTTGAAAGGGTATATAGCCCTTCACAATAAATTTGATTGTGGTGAGCGTAGCTCAGCTGGTGGTAGCACCGGGTTGTGGCCTCGGAGGTCGTGGGTTCAAGTCCCATCGTTCACCCCATGATGTTTAAGGCGTTTCAGGAAGGTCTTCCTGAAGCGCCTTTTTTCTTGCAAACGGGATACTTCGAACATTATACTGCTTAAAAACTCTCGCACTGCTTCTTTCTCCTGCTTTTTTCTCCTGAAGGTTTTACTCAATTCCTGTTGAATTTCCAGTTGGTTTTGGTTATCTGTGGATGAAGAAGTGGTTGATGCTAGTGATCGATAATGTTTCGCGTATTTTCCCCCAGTCTGCATTACCGTCACAGGTTATATTATGTTGTCCTTTTTCTTCTGAATCCTCAACCCTAACCGTTTATTATGAAAGCTGCTGTTGTTTACGGTGCCGATGATATCCGTATTGAAGATTACGCTGATCCGGTTGCCGGTCCAGGTGAAGTTGTTATTGCAACGAAAGTTGCTGGAATTTGCGGAAAAGATGTCAAAACCATGCTCGGCCAAGGTTTGACGGAAGATCTACCCGCTGTTCTTGGTCATGATGTATCCGGTGAAATCAGTGAGGTCGGAGATGGCGTTCAGGGATTTTTCGTGGGAGACCCGGTTGCGGTCTATCCGATGGCGGTTTGCGGGAAATGTCATTATTGCCTCCAAAAACGCTATAATTTCTGTGAAAAAATTTTAGGGATCGGGCATGGATTGGACGGTGCTTTTGCCGAATATGTGCGGATTCCGAAAGAGATAATTGAGGGCGGCGGGCTGATCAAGCTTGACGATGAAATTTCTTTTGAAGATGCTGTTATGGCTGAACCGCTTTCCTGCACCTTTACCGCAGCCCGTGCCAATAAAATGAAAGAGGGCCAGACCGTACTGGTTATCGGCGGCGGCTCTATGGGCTTGATGCACCTGAAAACGGCAAAATGGTCCGGTTGCCAGGTCATAGTGGCTGACATCGTCGATATGCGTTTGGCCATGGCCGGACAAATGGGGGCCGATCACCTGATCAACTCCTCCTCAGGTAATCTCCATGACGATGTTATGGCTATCACTCAAGGACGGGGAGCTGATGTTGTTATTATTTCTATCGATATTCCAGATGTTATTGAGGCTTGTCTGAAATTGGTCACCAAGGGAGGGGTGTGCAATCTTTTCGGTACCGCTCCAGATACTGAAGTAAAGGTGGATCCCCGTTGGCTCCAGCAGCAGGAGATTACGTTGACCGAAACCTCTGCCTCCACTCCGGCTGACTTTAAAAAATGTCTGCAATTGATCAAGGAGGAGGCGATCATAGTCTCCGACCTAATTTCTCATCGCTTTACCTTAGATACCTTTGATGAGGCTGTAGAGAGTGCCAAAAGTTTAGAAATGGTTCGAGGCGTTATCACCTTTGGTGAAATGCTTTCTGTTTCATTTTAATTGTCGGGTGTGAGGATATTCTCAACTACCTCTCAATAATCTAAAAAAGAATGCACAGAACGAGTGTGATTGCCAGCAACTGATGCCTAACCAAGAGATCGATGATTAAATACGCATAAACAGGCTGATCTGAATGACCACTCTACTGTTTACCTTTGTAACAGCCTGCCTGATCTCCTTGATGCTGACACCCGCTGTCCGACAGCTCGCTCTCCATTTTGACTTGACAGACACACCGTCAGCTCGCAAAATGCATGAGAGGGAAATTCCCCGTATAGGAGGAATTGCCCTTTTTTGCAGCTTTTTTCTTCCCTTTCTGTTCTTGCTTGTGTTCTGCGGACAGAGTCACGCTGTTCAAAATCTTCTTGCTGACAACAATAGTCTCTGTTTTGTCACCGGAGCAGTGCTTATCTTTCTGCTTGGACTCCTGGATGATATACGCGATCTCAGCTTTGTCTTCAAAATATTCGGCCAGCTTCTGGTCGCTGTCTTTGTTTATTTTTGTGGTATTCGAATTACTGCCGTTACGACACCGTTCGGGGCAGATTTCTCCATAGGGTTTCTTTCCCTGCCGATCACGGTCTTCTGGTTTCTCCTCGTTATTAACGCCATTAATCTTATTGATGGGCTCGATGGCCTTGCTGCCGGGATTTGTCTTTTCGTCTCGCTCTCCATGCTTTTTGCCTGCGTAGTGAGCGGGCAACTGACAGCAGCTCTCGCCTTTGCCGCCTTGGCTGGTTCTTTGACCGGATTTCTTCGCTATAATTTTTATCCGGCCTCTATTTTCATGGGGGACAGCGGCAGTTATTTCCTCGGTTACTGTTTGGCTGCCCTCAGTATAGGGGGAACGATCAAGGGCCAGGTCGCTACAGCTTTGTTGATTCCGATTATAGCCCTTGGGGTGCCGCTGATGGATACCATATGGGCACCAATCAGGCGATTTATTAACGGGCAGAGCATGTTTCATCCCGATAATAAACATATTCACCATCGCTTGGTTAAGCTCGGTTTTACGCATAGAAAGGCCGTATTGACCCTCTATGTCCTGACGGTCGTACTAGGAGGCTCTTCCATGCTCCTCGTTCATACCCAGAATGAGACATCAGCTCTGATTATTTTTGTTCTCGGAATTGGTCTTGTCGGTTTGCTTCGTTATCTCAGCGACTCGAACGCGTTTAATATCCATAAGATCGCTTCCTGGGCCCGCGATCTGAGTGACGAAACCGGAATCAGTATCCAACGGCGTCTTTTTCTCCAGCATCAACGGAGGATTGACTCAGCTTCTGATCTTGAGATACTTTGGGAGACTGTCTGTATCTCTTTAGAGATGTTGGATTTTGATTATGCGGAATTTCAATTTATTGAACAACAGGATGGTACTCCTACGGGACGATCTCGGCGGAGCTTCAGCTGGGCGGAAAGAGAAAAAGATATCTCTCAAGATCAACGAGAATCTTTTCTCAGAATTGAACTCCCGATTCAGACTGTGCTTGCAAACAAGGCGGGCGTCAAAAACTTCGGAACCTTGCTGCTCATGAAAGATATGCGCCACGCTGTAACAGAACCTTATCTGCTCAAAAGGGTCGAACAACTGCGAAGAAGCATGAT
>JBATKL010000071.1:0-4242 GCA_049669385.1 Candidatus Electrothrix sp.
TGATCTTAATCTCTTGAACAGGAGACTCAGGCTCAACAACATCTTTTACAGAGGCTACAGGCTTCTGAATGTGTATTGCTGTCTCCTGCCGCCTTACCTTTTCAGGCACCTTTTCAACCTGTTCAATTTCTTCTTCAAGGTACTCGACAGGAAGTTCAGCTGTATTCGTTACCGACGTATCTGTTATCAGCTCTTCTTCAATCAGGCTATCCACCTCTTCCATTGCAGGATCAAGAACAGGTTCAACAGGGACATCTACTTTTTGAGTGCCCCCCTTCTTTGCCTTCTTCGCCGTTTTTGCCATTTTTGCCATTTCCGTGCGGACAACGGCTCCAGGTTCAGGAACGGTCACAATAGCTTTTTTTGCTTTTTTTGCTTTTTTCCGTTTAGAAACCGGATGAACCGGCTCATTTTGAGAAAAAAGTCCTTCAGAAACCCGTCCATCAGCATATTTCAGTTTTCCTCTACCAACTCTGATGCCCTTTTCCCATTGGCCCACATAGCGGGAACCGTCTCCGTAGGTCATGGCACCCTCACCATGCGGCAATCCGTTGAGCAGATCACCCTTATACTGCTGACCGGCATCAGACCACGTCACTGTTCCCTGACCGGTAATTGCCCCATCAAGAAAGGTCCCGATATAGGTCCGGCCATTTTTTTCTTTTAAGGTCCCACGTCCGTTATACAGGTCATTTTCAAAATATCCTTCATAGCGGGTGCCGTCGGTCATTTGCAGAATTCCGTAGCCCTGACGGACGTTATCAACATAGCCGCCGATATAGACAGTGCCGTCAGCATAACGACGCACGCCCTTACCGTCTGGCTGGCCGTCACGAAATTCTCCTTCAAAACTGCTGCCATCGGCCATAATCATCTCGCCCTTTCCGTGCAGGAAGTTGCTTCGAAAATCACCAACGTATTCTCGGCCATCTGGATACATCAAGACGCCTTTGCCATGAAATTTGCCCAGCTCGAATTCGCCCTGGTAACGTCGCCCGTCAACTTCTTTCAGGATCCCTTCTCCGTCAATAACACCGTTTTTAAAGGTACCCTTATACGAGCGACCATCTAAGGTCTTTAATATACCGAAACCGTGAAATTTTCCTCTAACAAACTCGCCGTTATACTCCATCCCGTCGGGAGTGACCAGTTGTCCACGTCCCCAAAGAAAACCATTTTTAAATTCACCCTCGTACAACCGACCATGAGCACTTTGTAACTTCCCTATACCGTTTTTGCAATCTCCAGAAAGACAGCTGGCATAACTGGTCAGGGCTGTTGCACATTGAATAACTAAGGCAGCAAGCAGTATTTTAGTCCTTCGCATCAAAACTCCCTGTGTTACTTAACGTAGCGTCTCATGTGGTTCAGAAATTTTCTTAATTACGTTCTTTTCAGTGAGCCACCTTAGCCGGAGGCGGAGGAGAACTGTGCTCAACATTTTTTCTCAACTCTACTGATAAATTCCTGAGCGGTCTCTGGATCACCGATTTCCTCCACCAGGGCAGTGGTCAGCTCAATTATACGGGCAGACACAACAGGGCCATTCTGTAGCCATTGCTCGATATAATCGCGAAGGATCATGCCAGCGGCAGGTCCGATCACACCGGCAAGGGCCTGCTCAATCTCTTGAAAAATTCTCTGAATCTCAGGAGGGTAATCGCCTCCGGTATAATCCGTCATCCTTTCCTCCTGCTCCTTGCTGAAACCTAACAAGAATCAACAGGTTAGCAGTTTACGTGACGCTCTCGACACGCGCATCTTTTCGATTCAGGATCGATAATCGGCATTAATATTCACATAATCACAGGTTAAATCTGTCGTAAAGACTTCCGCACGTTCATTTCCATTCCGCAGATCGACAGTAACGGTAAATTCTTTTTGCTGCAACACTTGAGAGGCCTTTTTTTCTGCCTCCTTTCCACAGCCGAGGCCGTTTTCAACCATCACTGCATCATCAAAGGCTATAGAAACCCGATCTGGCTGGAACTGACATTCTGACCGACCAAGCGCAGCAATAATCCTACCCCAGTTTGCATCTTCACCGAAAAATGCTGTTTTGACCAGGGCAGAGTTGGCAATGGTTCGGGCGCCGTTGATTGCCTCTTCTTTATTCCTTGCGCCGATCACCCGCACCGTTACCACCTTGGTGGTTCCTTCGCCGTCTGAAACGATCTGTAAGGCAAGATCCTTGAATATCTTGTGCAATACTTCAGAGAAAGCCCTTATGCTTTCCTGGTTTTCTTCATCATCATCAATACAAGGGTTTTGCGCAGCACCGTTCGCCATGACCAAGACTGTATCATTGGTTGAGGTATCCCCGTCTACCGTAATCAAATTAAAGGATTGCTCCACCCCGGTTTTGACGATTTCATGCAATGCAGAAAAAGAAATCCGGGCATCCGTCACAACAAAACAAAGCATGGTTGCCATATTTGGCATGATCATCCCAGATCCTTTGGCAACACCCAACATATTCACGGAAACGCCGTTAATCTCCACAGTGGCGGAAGAAATTTTCGGCACTGTATCCGTGGTCATAATTGCCTGAGCAAGGTCATCAAAACCATCTTCCTTTAAAGAGGCAGCAAGCCTTGGCATAGCCCGGACAAAGGGATCTATATCTAACGATTCACCGATAACCCCTGTGGATGCGATCTGTACTAATTCTTCATCAATACCCAAGGCCTCAGCAAGTAAGGAACCTGTGCGCAATGCTAACGCCATGCCCTGTTCACCGGTACAGGCATTAGCATTGCCGCTGTTTACCAACACTGCCTGTGCCTTGCCATTTAACAGGCGTTTTTTTCCCAGCACCACAGGAGCAGCCTGAACAGTATTTGTTGTGAACATGCCGACCGTCACGGCCGGAACCTCGGAATAGATCAGGCCGAGATCAAGTCGATCCTGATAACGAATGCCTGCCTGGACAGCAGCAGCAGTAAATCCTTTAACCTTCATTGAACGCTCAATTTAATTTTCTCGGGTTAACCCAACCATTCATGAATGAACAGCTTAAACAATTTATCAGTTCGATATAACAAGAATATAACAAGAAATCTACAGGCTAAAGACAGCCTTTTTTCTTACAACAATTCAATATAACAAATATAATATCACAGAGCGCGACCTGTGTATAGTACGTTATCATACCTATCCATGATATCCTCTTCATATTCTCTTCATATTCTCTTCTTTTCCTTGTCAGGAATTTACTGAATCAGTCGGTTGACAGAATCCCAAGTTTGAGCGGCCCATTCATAGATCATTCGCTGTGAAAATCCGATATTTTCACAGGTAGGTACAAAGGATAATGAGGTCAGCTGATTATTGTTTTTAATAAGAAAATCAGTCGGCGCAGCAATGGGACGTGTCCCTGCCTCCTGGAATAACTTCAGAGCCCGCTCCATATGAGCGGCAGAGGTAACCAAAATAAAAGGCATATCTTTAAGCATAGGTTGCAACAGCTTTGCCTCTTCTGCCGTGTCGTGGGGCCGCTCTTCAGTAACCAGCCGTCCGCTATTTACACCCAGTGATCGAGCTACCCTACCTGCTACCGCAGCATTGGCTCGGGGATCTTGGTTTGCCCCTCCGCTGAGAATCAAAAAGGTCTGCGGAAGTTGCCGGTGAATGCGAATACCCTCCACTAGCCGATACAAGGAAGCGGTATCAAGTTGGTTGCTTTCCGGAAGAGCAGAATCAGTGGTATTTGTACTCCCGAGCACAACAACAAAGCGAATCTGGCGCTGCTCCTTTTCTGAAATTTTTTCTATATCCAGCGGAGTATATTTCCTCTCCAATATTTCTAAATGCTGACGTGCAGGCAGACCATATCCAAAAACAATAAAAAGGCAGAGAGTAACGACTAAAGAAAGGACTGCCATCTTACGCAGACGAAAAAGCAAAAAAAACAACGCCAAAAAAATACAAAACATCCCTACGGGCAAAAGTGCCAGAAAAGGCACCAGAAAGCGAACAAATTCAATCATCTTTTTTCACCTAAATTTTCCTCCTTATTATCCTGGGCTTCCTGCTCAGCCCCCCTACTGCTCAAACTCTCTTTGCAGGCGTTCTGCGGTATATAGATACCGACAGCCTTACAGAAGACTTCCCTCATCAATATATTTATAGGATTATATGCTGTATCCTTTTCCTGTGCAATGCGGAATCACTCTCGTAAGATAATGCCCCACCCGCTTCCATCCTGGCTTGACGATTGAGCGGTTGAGGTATTTCACTTGA
>JBATKL010000072.1:0-1685 GCA_049669385.1 Candidatus Electrothrix sp.
CCATTATAATGTACGGGCCGGGACCACCCATCTCCCTGTGACCCGTATTGCCAAAGCCAGTTGCGATCAACGGGCAGGTCGTTGCGGTCGTGTCGGGCCGGGGCGCTGCATCCGCCTGTACAGCGAGGACGATTACCTGTCCCGTGATGAGTTTACCCTGCCTGAGATCCAGCGTTCCAATCTGGCCGAGGTTATTTTGCAGATGCTCAGCCTCCGTTTGCCGGAGCCGCGTAAATTCCCCTTTATTGATCCGCCTGCACCCAGAGCGGTCAATGACGGCTTTCGTATTTTGCGTGAACTGGGGGCCATTGACAGCGAGCATCGGCTCACTCAGCGGGGTCAAATTATGGCCCGCCTGCCCCTTGATCCCCGCATCTCCCGAATGATTATCGAAGGCGCGGAACTGGGCGTGCTCCGCGAAACCGCGATCATTGCCGCAGCCCTGGCGATTCAGGACCCGCGTGTTCAGCCGCCGGAGAAGCTGGAAAAAGCTCGACAGGCTCATCGGGCCTTTAATTATCCCGGCTCGGATGTGCTGACCCTGGTTAATATGTGGGATGCTTGTAGGGGCGAACCTGTGTGTGCGCCCTCAGATAAAGGGCAGACACGGGGAGCTGCCCCTACACCGTCCGCTGGGAAATTACGCCGTTTTTGTGAGGTTAATTTTTGCTCCTGGCAACGGATGCGGGAATGGTTTGATATTTACGAGCAGATTCTCCGCATCCTCAAGCAGCATAAAGAGTTTGCCTCGGCCCTTGATTGTATGGATAAACCGGATGATCGTCCGGTAGGTTCCACCTCGGATCGTAGGGGCGAATCCCTGTGTTCGCCCGATTCGCCCCCGGATAAAGGGCAGACACAGGGATCTGCCCCTACCGCACCAGCCCTGGTCCATCAGGCCCTGGCCGCAGGCTTTCTCCGTAATATCGCCCTGCGTAAGGAAAAGAATACCTACCAGATCAGCGGCAATAGGGAGGCGGTGCTCTTTCCCGGTTCCGGCTTGTATAATAAGGGCGGGCAGTGGATCGTGGCAGCGGATTTTGTCCATACCTCGCAGCTCTTTGCCCGGATGGCCGCCACTATTGAGGTGGACTGGCTGGAACGCCTAGGCGGCGACCTCTGTAAACGATTATACGCAGACCCGCATTGGCAGAAAAAGTCCGGGCAGGTCACGGCCCTGGAAAAGGTGACCCTGTTCGGTCTGGTCATTGCTGCGGATCGGCGGGTGAATTACGGTCGAGTCAGCAAGCAAACCGCAGCAGAGGCCCGTGAGATTTTTATCCGGGATGCCCTGATCCCTGGAGAGCTGAAGGCAAAATATCCCTTTCTCGAACATAATCTGGCCCTGGCCCGGCAACAGGCTGAGTTGGAGGAACGCCTGCGCAGACGCGGGATCATGACCGATGAGCAGGTCCTGTACGATTTTTATGATCAGCGGCTCGGTGAGGTCTATGATCGCTTCACCCTCAATCGTTTTTTAAGCAAAAAGCGGAAACAGAGCAAGCCTGGTGAACCGGCAGACGGCTTTCTTTGGATGACAGAACAGGATCTTTGCCAGAGCCAACCGGAAAGCGACGAGCTGTATCGCTTCCCGAAAACCCTGACTACGCCCCAGGGTGAGCTGCGTCTTCACTACGCCTTCCACCCTGGTCAGGATGATGACGGGGTGACGGTGGATATTCCGG
>JBATKL010000073.1:0-3067 GCA_049669385.1 Candidatus Electrothrix sp.
CCTCAAGGGTGCCAATCCTGGTGATCTGTTGTGGATCAGTCATTAATTAATACGGAGGCTCCGCAGGTCCGGCATAGCCACATCTTCCCGTTCTTGGGGAGTTAATGATGGGCATGAGGCTATGGTCCTGATGCTGTTCGTCTTTTGCATGCTTCTCACACAAAAGAGCAACCTCGTCCTCACTTTCTGTGCAGTCCATGCATAACCATGCTCCAGGTTTGCCGCATGCGCAGGTTTCTACTTCAGGCAGCTCGTTACGAGCCATCAGGTAGATGGGATGCTCGTTCAGGGGAGTACCTTCTCTTTCGCTGACGACCTTGATCAGCGTCTCCGAGGAGTCTCCGAAGTCATAGATATGTGTGAGTTCAAGTCCTGGATGAAAAACAGCGCTGACTTCTGAGTCCATGGCTATTTCTTCACCGAGGTGTCCTTTGGTTGAAAATTGGCTGAGGTGGCCGCAGCATTCCAACCAGATTGAACGTAGATAGCTGTCCAGATCCTTTAAGGTTGCTGAACTGCATATTTCCAGGTGGAGCCAGAAGTCGCTCAACCAAGCATCTTGGACTTTGAGATGATAGATTTTTTGTTCTTTCCCGGCTTTCGGGTCGCTTTTGCCGAGGGTGTCTTTGCGTTTGGGGCAGGCGGACAGATGTTTCACCATGCCGTTTCCTGTCATCTGTCGACCGCAAAAGGCGCAGGCACCGCGAGTTTGTTTTGTTTGAGCCATGTTACTACCTCGATATTTCTGTTTAGAGTGTAGATATAGCACTCTAAGCTAAATTGGACATGATGGATGGAATGTAACCAGCATGAAAAGAATCAACTATATCAAACCTCACTGAACCTGTCTACTATTGCCGCTGATAGCGATGAAATCATCAGCTCGTGATGGCTGGTGAAATTGAAGCATTATTGCCGGTGAAATTTTATTTGTCCTCTAGTTTTTGATATTTATATATTTTTTAATATATTGTCTGGTGTCATTTGAGAAACTTGGATGCGTCTTGTGAGTGCAATAGAGAATAAGGACACTGGCTGATAAGGCTTGCAGAGAGGCTGTGCAGAGTAAGGCGTATGCAGAGCCGATGAGCCCCATTGTTTTTACAAAGATGAATTGAGTGACTGCTGTCAAGAGTACAATCCATAGTTGAAGGATTGCGTGGCTTCTGAACCATCGCATTGATGTAAGAACAAATCCTAATATGGCATTAGCAGATTGAATAGAAACAGCGATCACCATGAGTTGTAAAAATGTATCGAAGTCTACATTTGAAATGTTAAAGAGAAACAACGAAATTTTTTCACTGAAAAAAGAAATAAAAAGAAAAAGAAGAGAAGCGCATAAGATAACACATAACTCCATAAATATTATGATGTTAAAAAATTCTTTTAGCATGTTTTTGGCAAAGGATTTTGAAAGATTTATGGTGTAAAATTGTCCAAGGGAATTTGAAATTGTTATAATAAGTAAAAGCATAGAGATAGAAGTGGAAAAAATAGCAACCACTTTTGTGTCGGTGAACAGCTCAAGAAAAAAACGAGGAAGGCTGTTGTTGGCAGCAATGACACTCACCATAATGCCAACAGGAAAGGTAAGATTGAACATCCTTGCCCAAGATTTTTTTCGAAAGTGCGACGGCTGCCCCTCTTTAAAGGAAAGGCTCTGTCCTAATTTGTTATCTAACAACAGGCCAAACAGACGAGAGAGTAAAAAAGATAATACAATAGAGTAAATATGGGCATTATAGATATAGCATGTAGACATGAAGATAAAGGCTAAAACATTTTTAAACACCAATGAATATCCTACAAACTTAATATGTTTTGTTTTTTGAAAAAAACCATAATGTATATCTGAATAATTTTCTAAGATTTTGAGCAGGCAAAGAGCAAAGAGGCAAAAATAGAAGTCTTGATCAAAGTGGAACAAGAAGGAAGTCAGGGCCAGTGCAAAGCATATCGAATTATTGATTGTAATATTATTTCTGTATTCGAAATAATTAAATTTTTTATGGATATCTGTGGCAATGATACTTCTTATTTGCATCCCTCCGAAATTGAATAAGGGAGTTGCCACGGAGAAGGCTAGCGCATAATAGCCAGATATTTCTAACCCTTCGACATGGTTAATGAAAATTAATACAATAGTCTGGATAAGCAAGTTGGAGATATTTCCAAAAGTATTCCAGAGGAAAGATTTAAGCATAAAATATTTTCAGACTGTTCAAGTATCTTCCAACCTATCCACAAGAGCCGCAGCCAGCAGGGGAATCATCAACTCATGATGCCCTGTGAAATTAAACCCTTTCCCCCCTTCCAGCGTGGGCCGATGCACCACATTGGTGGCAGGCCGATAGGCCCGGATAAAATCAAAATTCCCCGTGGTGAGTCACTGGGATATCAAACCGTCGGGCCTGCGCCAGCCAGCTCTGTCCGTTGAAAGGAAGTCAGACAGAAAGACTGCCGAAAAATCGGTTGTTCAATCCTGCTTCGCTCCCGCCGCCCAAAGCGTCACCCTAAATGCGGCATAATCCACATCAAAAACAGGCGGGCGCAGGCTGCGTTCCTGATAATAATTAACCACCTTTTGCAACCCGCGTCCCACCCGGTCAGCCATTCTGTAATCTTTGAGCATCTGTGAAATAATCGGATTACGGTAATAGGAAATACCGGACAGTGCTCGTGTTAAATTTAATGTATTCGGCAGGCTGCCCGGAGAAAATATCTCCAGGCGGTCGGCAAAGAGGTTGAGGCGTATTCTTTGCCCGAAAATCGACCAGTCGCGGTGCATAAAAGCATTGACGATCAGCTCCCGAACAATGCCTGTATCATAGTTTGGGAGTTCTTTCCTGTGGCCTGTTGCCGGATCAAAGGCAAGCTGAACACGGTTGTGTCGCTTGACGAATCCGATGGCGTATTCAATGCACTGGACAATGCCGCAGTCTTCAGCCTGATAGTCTGTAATCTCGCTGCCTGTGTCCGGTCCGTCGAAACAGTTGCACTCAATGCCGCTTTGCGGAAGAAAACGCGAAGGCGTCCTGGTAAAGAAGAGAGCGCCAAGTACGCT
>JBATKL010000074.1:0-1847 GCA_049669385.1 Candidatus Electrothrix sp.
TCACCACCATCTACGATCCCAGGGTGGATTTGAACTACTCGCAGTATGTGGGTGAGGCAACAAGTTATGGGGTTGATCTGGAAATGAATGCCTATCTGAGCGATGACCTCAGCCTTTTTTTCAATCCAACCTACACCTCAATGACCTATGACAACGATTTGACCTATGCGGGAGAAAGGCTGGAATCTGAAGGGAATCAGGTGGTGGATACCCCGGAATGGCTGCTAAAAACAGGATTTATCTATCATCCTGGAAATTTTGAGATCGTGCCCACGCTGCGCTATCTCGGCAATCGGTATGCTGATCTGGAACACAAGAGCGAAGTTGATGGAGCCGCTCTTGTTGATCTGCGTATGAGTTATACCGTTCCTAAATTCTGGGGAGCTGAAGCGGTCAAATGCTCTTTTGAACTGAACAACCTTTTTGATAAGGAATACATATCAAGCATCAACGGTTATGATGATACCAGGGATGGACAGGCCACCTTTTATCCCGGTGCTCCGTTTTCCGCCATGTTGACCCTCTCTGTCACCTACTGATAAAATGAGCTGCCCACTTCATTGTGCGGGCTGCTGATGAGACAAGGGGGGAATTTTTCGACGCTGCCAGCCTGTTCCCCTAAAAACGTAACAGTCAGAAAAATAGCAGACAGGTTTTGCGTTACATAAATCCCTGATTAATGCTGATCAGACAAAAAGAGAGGTGCAACAAAATTTATGTGGGAGTTGATACATAACGGTGGAGCGGTCATGTGGCCGCTGCTTGCCTGTTCAGTCATCGTGCTGACAATAATCATTGAACGCAGTTTGTTCTGGGCAGGTATGCGCCGTCAACGCAACCGTACCCTGCGCGATGAAGTGCTGACTCTTGCAGGAAGCATGGATTGGAAGCAAATAAAAGAAAAAACAGACCATTGTGATGATGCCATAGTACGAGTACTGAAGATCGGTATCCTCCACAAGGACTATGATATGAACAAAGCTATGGAGGCTGAAGCCCAGCATCTGCACAAAAAAATGACGCAGTTTATGACTGTGCTCGACACCATGATTACAGTGGCTCCGCTTCTGGGTATCCTGGGTACGGTGATCGGCATTATCTCCTCGTTTAAGATGCTCGGCAACAGCGGCATGGCTGATCCAAAATTGGTTACCGGCGGTATTGCCCAGGCCCTGATTACCACGGCTACCGGCTTGACGATCTCCATTTTTACAGTATTTCCCTATAACTACTATAAAAGCCGAATTGACAACGCTGCTCATCTTATGGAAAAATATGCAACCCGGTTGGAGGTAAGCTATCGAAAAATGCAGGCGGAGGGCGTTCAATGAAACTGCGTAACTATACTATCGCACCGCCCAGGGTCGAAATGCTCCCGCTGATTGATATCGTTTTTCTGCTGCTTGTCTTTTTCATCTACGCTATGCTGTCCATGGCTGTGCATCACGGTCAGCAAGTGGATTTGCCTGAGTCCAGTACGGCTGGCTTGGAAACCACAGAGGCGATCAGTATTACCATTCAGGCTAAAGGCGGTAAGGACAGTACAAGCGGTGACCTAAAGATCTTTGTTAATGAAGAGCAGGTGAAACTCCCTCAACTGGAAGAGCTGCTTGAACGAAAAAAAACGGGAAGTCAAAATAAGGAACCTGATGTACAAATCTTTGCCGACAAGTCGGTTTCCTATCAAGGGCTTTTTCAGGTGCTGGATCGGGTCAGGCAGGCCGGATTGACCCATATCTCCCTCCAGGCCGAGGCGGAGACAACGACACTATGAACGAAGCAATGCAAAGGATGCTGCCCGCAACCGTCCTGACCTTGGCCTTGCACGGCGCATTGCTCTCCTGGCG
>JBATKL010000075.1:0-4785 GCA_049669385.1 Candidatus Electrothrix sp.
GGCTTACGGTTTTGTGTTCATTCAATAGAATCTGCTGAAAAGGATTTTCACTATGAAAAAGATTGTTCTGCGCGAAGATGAGATGCCCACCAGCTGGTATAATGTTGTTCCGGATATTCCCGGAGGACTGATGCCACCGCTTGATCCAGAAACCAAAGAACCTATTTCCCTGGAAAAACTGGCAGCAGTTTTTCCTATGGGACTGCTGGAGCAGGAAATGAGCGAAGAACGTCTCATTAAAATCCCGCAGGAGATCATGGAGCTTTACAAAATATGGCGGCCATCGCCGCTGGTTCGGGCTACAAATTTGGAAAAAGCCCTTGGTACCAAGGCAAAGATTTTTTTTAAAAATGAGGGCGTTTCTCCGGTGGGCAGCCATAAGCCGAACTCGGCTGTTGCCCAGGCATATTATAATCACCGCGAGGGTGTAAAACGTCTGGCCACAGAAACCGGCGCTGGTCAGTGGGGTTCTGCGCTGTCCTTGGCTACCTCCAAGTTTGGGATGGAATGCAAGGTCTTTATGGTGCGCTGTTCCTTTGATCAAAAGCCGTACCGCAAGTCGATCATGCAGACCTTTGGTGCGGATATAGTGTCCAGTCCCAGTGAGGATACCGCCATTGGAAGGGAGATCCTGGCCACGGATCCCAACACCTCAGGCTCGTTGGCCATCGCTATTTCCGAGGCCCTTGAGGATGCCACCTCCCGGAAGGATACCAATTATGCCCTGGGTTCGGTGCTTAACCATGTTGTGCTTCATCAGACGGTTATCGGCCTTGAGGCAAAGAAGCAGATGGAAATAGCTGGAGCCTATCCTGATGTGATCGTGGGCTGTTGCGGAGGTGGGTCTAATTTTGCCGGACTGATTGCTCACTATGTTCCTGATTATCTTGAAGGAAGAAAGATAGACTTTGTCGGGTATGAACCTGCTTCTTGTCCCACCATGACCGGCGGTAAGCTGGCCTATGACTCTGGGGATGTCTCCATGATGACCCCGCTGATCTATATGCATACGCTGGGGCATAATTTCATTCCGCCGGGAATTCATGCGGGTGGTTTGCGCTATCATGGTATGGCACCGATTATCTCAGCTTTGATCCGGGATGATATTATTCGTCCGGAAAGCGTGCATCAGCTGGAATGCTTTGAGGCAGGTGTCCTTTTTGCCCGGACCGAAGGCATTATTCCGGCACCTGAGACCACCCATGCCATCCGAGGGGCTATTATCGAGGCTATGAAGGAGCCGGATCGTCCGAAGAATATTCTTTTTAACTTCTCAGGACACGGACTGATTGATATGGCGGCCTATGATTCCTATTTTAACGACGAGCTGCATGATTACACCTTTCCCACCGAGGAGATCGCGGCCAGCCTTGCTTCTCTGCCGTGTATCAAAAAATAAAGCAGGTATCTTGTGAACACAGAGCAGGAAATAGAAGTAATCCCAAAACCCCCAGAGAAGCCGGAAGAAAAGCCCGCCGAAAATCCGCCAAAAAAACCGGTGAAGAAAAGCACTTCCAGAAGAAGAAAAAGTAAACCGGCACAAAGGATCTATGATCATATCCCGATCATCATTCTCCTTGTGGTGATCTTCAGCTTCACCCTCCTCTGTATTGGTATCGGGCTGACCCGCTACCTTAACTCGGAACGGGCCGGAATACCGGCCTGCGGCAGGGTTCCCTGTCCTCCTCCTTTCTCAAGCACGTCAAGCACGGTCCCTCAAAAAGATGGAGGCGAATAGAGGTCCAGTCGTTCTTTGCTGAGCGGGTGGGTAAAGGCGAGTCGGGTTGCATGGAGATACATGGGGTCGCCCATTTGGCCGCTGCCGTACAGACTGTCACCGATAATCGGGCAACTGAGCCCCAGTGGATGGGCCGCATGGAGACGGAGCTGATGGGTTCTGCCGGTTAGGGGAATAAACTCTATTCGGGTCTGCGGGCGGCCCTCGCTGCTGCACAGGCCAAGGCGACGCCAACGGGTTATACCGACTTTTCCTTGTACAGGGTCGTAGACTTGGTAGGGGCGATTGTCCGGGTCCAGGCGAAAGCGTAGTTCGATTTCACCGTTTTTTCCAGTCACTGCCTCATGCACAGTTCCGTCCAGAAGGGCGATGTAGACCTTATCCACCTGGCGTTGGGAAAATTGGCCACTGAGATGGCGATGGGCCTCTGTGGTCAGAGCGAGAACCATCAGGCCGGAGGTGGCCATGTCCAGACGATGAACTGCGGGTTGGTCGATGGCATCAGGAAACTGCTCCTTGAAACGGCTGACCACTGAATCTTGTTTATCCGGCCCCCGTCCAGGGACAGCCAAGAGCCCACCGGGTTTATTGACCACCACCAACTGTTGATCAGCAAAAATAATCTCTAATGCTTTTTCCATCACCATCACGTATTTTTTTCAACCTCTTCTGTCGATTGCCCGGCCCCGCAGAGCATAAAGCCGAGAATCGGGTAGCATTTTGTTCGGCAGGAAGGGTAAAAGCAGCCATGTTGGCGAGAGCCTGAGGAGTTTTCCTTGCCCAGGTAGAATTCAGCCAGACCCAGCGGGGTTAATCCATGCACGGCTGCGTACTGGAGCAGCTTTGGAGCGCAGCAATCGCCGGTGCCGGTGGGCACTCCCTTCTTTGAATCCTTTGAATCAAAGATTTCTCCCATATCTGCCACTTGGCCGTGAAAATTCTGTAACCGGTAAAGGTTATGGATTTCCCGCATGAGTTGCTGTGATTTTTTTTTGCGCAGCTGGACAAGCTCCTGCCGTTCTCGTGCATCAGGTGCAAGTTGATCGATTGTGCGACTCAACTTTTTGATCGTCCGTTCTTCGTGATCCTGCACCTGATGAAAGGCCTTACAGTCAAAGACAGGGCCAACCCAGCCCGGAACCTGCCAGAGCCCGTTGTACTGACCGGAAAAGGCTTGGAGATGAACCTGCTCTCCGTTCGATCTTTGCGCAATCAGGATCCCGAACATCTTGCCCCGAGCTGGTCCCCAAAGGTAGTCGACAGAGCAACGAGAATTGGCCTGCTGGGGAGGGACGGCAAAATCGATTCGTTGTGTGTCCTCCAGGGTTTTCATGAGTTGCAGAGCAGCTTTCTCAGCCGAGGACGCAGGGAGACCGTGTTCCTGTTCGCAGCACCGGCAAAAACCAACGGCACCTGTCCGACCTCTTTGTTTTTTCTTCTCTTTCATCGCTTTTTACCAAAAAACACAAGAATATCTCAGTAGAGGCATGATCGGCCCTGAAAAGGGGGGAAAAGATTAATGCATTTTTCAGGATTCACGCTATAGTTACAGCCGCGACAGCGCGGGATTTACCCTGAGATTGGTCTTGACCTGATTCGAAACGTGTTGGACACTCTTCTGGCACGAGATACCGCGCATGCCGCAAGACAAAAAAACAAAAAAGATTGGATGAATTACCATAAACCGGAGAACACTTCATGTCAAAACAACAAAGCTCCTTCGAACTGAACGATTTGCGGGAAAATTCCCATGTCGAGCAGCATAACGGCGTGCTGGACCAGCTGGATCTTCCACCGGGCGTGATTGAATTTTTGCAAAAAAATCAGCGTAAAATCTGGACCGTGGTCACGCTTGTCGCTGCGGTGATCATTGTTGCCTCACTTTATGATTCCTATAGCACCTACACCACGAACAAAGCTGCCAAGGCCTATGATGCGGCTCAGCTTCTTGAAGGGGAACAGCGGGTAACAGCCCTGAACGAGGTGAAAGATGACTACAGCTCGACAGCCTCTGCTGGCTGGAGCCAGATTCAACTCGCCCATCTTGATCAGGAGGCTGGGAAGTACAAGGAGGCTGTTGAGCGACTGGAAGCCCTGAAGCGCGAGCAGAAAGAAGAAGATTTGCTCAGGCCCCTGGTGCTGGCAAATTTGGGTGCTTTGTATGAGCAGCAAAAAGCGTTGGACAAGGCTGTTGCTGCCTATCAGCAGCTGCAAGAGAAAAAGGGCTTTGAGGCACTGGCATTGAGCAGTCTTGGGCGGCTGTATGAGAGCATGGAGAAGAAGGATCAGGCTGTGGTCATGTATCAGCGATATATGAGCATGACAGAGAAGAAACAAGGAGCGGCTGGTCCTGTTCAGAATTCTTTGGCTCGCGATATGGTTCAGGCAAGTCTGAATCGTCTTCTGCAATAGAACCGCAATAAACTCCTGTTTATGAAGATTATCCGAAACCCACAGCAGATGACGGCCTGGTCGAAAGAGCAGGCCGTTGCTGGCAAGAAAATCGGCTTTGTCCCGACAATGGGCTTTTTCCACGAAGGCCATCTTGCCTTGATGCGCCGGGCAGGTGAATTGGCTGATCAGGTGGTGGTGAGTCTCTTTGTCAACCCCACCCAGTTCGGTCCGCAGGAAGATCTGGCTGCTTATCCGAGAGATTTTGCCCGCGATCAGGAGCTGGCTACCAGTGTTGGGGTGGATGTGATTTTTGCTCCGGAACCGGAAGATATGTACCCGACCGGATGCAACACCACGGTGACTGTGGGTGAGGACTTGACCGACCGGCTCTGCGGGGCTTCCCGCCCCGGTCATTTTGCCGGGGTTGCCACGGTGGTCAGTAAGCTCTTCAATATTGTTCGCCCGGAATTAGCGGTGTTCGGAGAAAAAGATTTTCAGCAACTGGCTGTGATCAGGCGCATGACCGAGGATCTGAACCTTGGGGTGGCAATCATCGGGCATCCCATTATTCGGGAGCACGACGGCTTGGCCATGAGTTCCCGCAATACCTATCTGCAAGAAGCAGAGCGGGAAGCCGCGCTCAGTCTTTCCCG
>JBATKL010000076.1:0-2726 GCA_049669385.1 Candidatus Electrothrix sp.
TCCTCAGCTTTCTCCTGACCAAACTCTTTCACCATTTCATCCCACATCGGAGACTGTCGGATTTTTTCCTGATACTCTTTTGTCATGAGCTCAAGCTCTTCCTGTGAATGAGGTTCTCCTTTGGATACAAGATGAATCCCTTTTTCATCTTGCCAGGAAGCTGCTACGGGAGTTTCAGAGAACAAGCAGCATTTTTTGAATTTTTTCCCACTACCGCAAGGACAAGGTTGGTTTCTTTTAATTTTCATAATAATTAATATATTGAAAGGGTTCCGAAGTTTACGTAGTTCTTTGGGCGAAAATCGAGCAGGAGACGTAGAATTTACTAACACTATGTAATCATACTAAAAACTTCATCTTTCACGGTCACAAGATGCTTATAAATAGCGCAGAGATCATCAAGTTTTGTTGAATCAAAGTTTGGCGAGAGAGCATATTGATAGGTCGAGTCGGCAAGTTTTTTAAGAATCACAAAATGCCAACTTGCCCCGATGATATAGGCACCTTTTATTTCCTGCCAGCCATTCAACTCAACAGCACTGATGAGTTCCGCCAGAAGTTGGGGGCGAGGATTGCCATGTTCCTCGCTGCGTTTAAACTCCTGAATAAAAAAATACGGTTTTTTACTTTCCAGTAATCCTTCCGAGACAACAAAATCCACAGTACCATTGAGCACAAAATACTCGGTAGCATAGGTCATCGGTAATTCATAATATTCTCGAATCTTTTTTTCAAAGGATTTGAATCGGACTCTTTTCAAGAGCGGCGCAATAAAGTTGATCTTGAGATCTTCTTCGCTATACCGTTCAATCAGCGCCGTGTTATCCTCAAGTAATTCAGAAAGAAAGGTGATTGTTGCTTCATCCACCTGAACTGGGTGCTGAAACCAGGCGTCAAACCGCTGCTCGGCAAGCACCTGCTCAATTTGAAAGAGTTGTTTGAGGTCACGATCACGTATTCTACTGTACTGGTATGTCGGAAGCGGAGTTTCCTCGCGACCTTCCAGTAGTTGAACTTTTCGTTTCAGCGCATCTATTTCTTGCAATAATCGTGCTTCAACATCATAATCCATGATTACGCCTCATATGTGATTCTTTCTTATCGTGTGATGCTGCTGTCATCTCGTTTACTCTCTGCTGTTAATATATTCGAGAGGAGTTGAGATCGTTATATTTGCTGTTTTGTAATCTTTTACGTTTCGCGTGATAAGAATATCAATATTATTTTCAAGAGCTGTGTAGTATTGTCAAGAATCACATCTGTATCGAGAAAGACTTTATCTTTCTTCATTTATATTTTTCTTCCAGATAATCGATGTACTCACTCTTACTCGTTGAGACAACCTCCTTATTTTTAAGTAAACCTGCAAGCTCTCCAACAACTCCTGAAACTTTTTTTTGAGGTGCTGCTTCACGAGTTATCGTTTTAAAATATGTTTCTGCCAGCTTTGATAGAGATGTATGGTGAGTACGAGCAAATCGCTTTGCTGACGCAATAACAGTATCATCCATTTTTAACGTGAGTTTTGCATTCATAGCGTGAGGCTCCTGTATTTTCTTGATGGACACGAGCACGTATTATTTCTTTATTTTAATACGTATCGAATGCACGGGTCTGCCCCTTATTTAATTGTTTAATTTAAGTGATCCTGGCTGAAAAAGGAGGACAACTTTGTCAATGCAAAGCAACTCGTTCCAATTCTTCACGAACAACCTTCCGCAGGGTTGTTTCGCTGACAGGCTCTTGCTTCTTATGAAGATATTCACGAAGTGCTTCATTGATCATTGTCTGATAACCGGACCCTGACGAGTCTGCCCGTTCACGAAAATCTTCAAGTACATCATTGTCGAGGTACATAGTGATACGTGTTTTTCCGGGCTGTTGAATGACCGAGCCGCGCTTGGCGGCGGAAAAATCATATTCCTTCTTCATAGTGTTTTCTCTCTTTCGGGGTTGCAGGGCGAGCTGAAATCAAGCGAATATTTTCGCCCCTGTAGGTGTAAACAACGACCAGGGTGCGATGTAAGGAATCAAGGCCGACACTCACAAAACGTTGTTCATAGACTGTATCATCATCTTCACGAGTCAAGGTCATGGGATCAAAAAGAACGGCTTCCGCATCTGAAAAACGCACTTTGTGCTTATCAAGGTTGATTTTTGCTTTTTTCGGATCCCAAGTTATATTCATAGTGAAATTATACATACAATATATGTACAGGTCAAGTACAGCTATCCGCGCCGCAACATCACCCCAAAACAATACCCTGATGAACAAAATCCAATTGATTAACCAAAGCCTTTATTTTCAAACGAGCCTCCCGCGCCCCTGTTTCCTTGAGAGTGACAGCCAACTGCTTCTGTAATGCCTTCGGTTCCGGTTGCCAGTCATAGGCTTTGGCGTGTACATGGATCAGTTTTTCGGCCAGGGTTTGCCACTCCTTACTGGACAGATCGTGCAAATCATAGATCTTGAGACGATTCCAAGCCTTGGCATAGTTTTCTGCGAAATAAGGCTGCTCCTTGCCTTCGAAAATTTTACGAGTATCCAGTCGGTCGTAATCTTCGCCCTTAACGGTGGCAAAAAAATCATCGGTAAAGGCGAACACCGGATAAAGGCCACTTGACTGTGCATCCGGGCAAAAAAAGCGCTGCAAAATAGCGTAGCTTGTGCGGCGCATAGTAACCCGGGTTTGGGCAATGGCTTCTGCCTCGTCAAACAGCAACAC
>JBATKL010000077.1:0-7110 GCA_049669385.1 Candidatus Electrothrix sp.
GCTCTGAGCCGTTTTGTCGTTTCTTTAATGATATTCCAAAAGAGCTATTTAGAACAGAGGATTAACATTATAGAAATCAGGAAGATCGTGGCACAATCTGGGGGCAGGTCTTTCTGTTAGACTTCTATAAGAGCCAGCTCCGGTCTGCAAAAAAAGCGTATAGGCAGCATTAAGTAGCCTATTCCGGCATTGACAAAAAGAGGACCAGACGGGGTTTGAAACAGACCTCTATCATATTCTCCAACTCCGTAGGGCAGGGTTATTGCACCGTAGAAGGGAAGGCGGACCTGACCTCCATGAGAATGGCCGGATAATATAAGGTCAAAGGAGTTTTCGAACTTGTCAGCAGATGCCGGATAATGATCCAGCATGATTCGCTTTACAATACTTTTATCCTTTCTCCTCAGAGGCAGGCTGTACCCTAAGCCTGTTGAGCCCGTAATAGAGACCCTGCCATCAGGTGAGAGCACCTCTTGATTTAAGAGCCAGTCTCCTCCGGTCTGCTGGAAGCATGCTTTCATGTCGTCAAAGGATGCGTTACTCCAGTAATCATGATTACCGGGACCGCCAAAGAGCGGGTATTCTATCTTTTGCAAGCAGCGTAAGGCCTCTGCGAGATGGGCTTTGTCTTCAATGAGGTCGCCTGTAAAACAGACAAAATCGGGTTTGAAGCTGTTGATCCTGGCAACCACTTTATCGAGGTAAGCAACATCTCCCTTATGATGGACATCGGTAAAGTGAGCGATACGACAGACAGGTTTTTCACTGAGAACAAGATGGTGTATTTTGAGCCACTTGCGTTCGATAAAGAAACCATCCACAAAGGCAAGACCATAAGGAACGACAGAATAGCAGCCGAGTCGGAGGAAATCTCGACGGGTTAACTTTTTTTTCTTGGTCTTTAATCCCATATCCTAACTCCCATAGAGCCTGACAGGTATGTAGCTCTATTATTTCTTAATTTCCTCTTGTCCCGTGTACAGGCAGGATATAATTCTGTATATCGTCGCTAGTCATCCCTGCGCCCCTTTTCTTTTCTTTTTTATAGCCTGACCAGCCAACGTCAAACGGTAGCATTGCCTTGAGCTACGCGGTTTATCCGGGATGGTCATTTCAATTAACCCCATATCTAAAGCGGGTCGCAGATAAAGGAGCCGAAAATTCTTTTCCGCCTTCAACTCCAGTAGCTCCTGAATTTCACGACGATTCATCTCTCCATTAAGGACGTTAATGAGCCGCTGAACTTCGGGTGTAACTTCAGGTGCAGCTTCGGGTGTGGATAATTCCTCACAGGCAGCTAAAATGGCCGAGAGCATGAAGTCAACAAAGAGTGTGGACGAACCTTCACTGTCGCTCCGGCGAAGGGCGCGGTAATATTCCTCCTGCCGATTGTGGATCACGGTTTCAATAGGGATAAAAAAGAAAACAGTTCGCCATCGCCCCAGAATCAAGGTCTGCCAAAGTCGGCCTAATCGACCGTTACCATCCATAAAGGGATGAATGAACTCCAGCTCGTAATGAAACACCGAACTAGCCACCAAAGGATGAAGATCTGTAGAGGTCAACCAACTCAGCAGGGACCCCAGCAGAGCGGGGAGGTTCTCAGCTGGCGGAGCAATATGAATCACCTCCCCCTTCCGCTTGATACCCACGCTGCCGCGACGCAAGCGCCCCGGATCATCAAGAAGACCTGTCATGAGCGCCTTGTGGGCCTCACAGAGATGCTCCAGCTTTCCGGGCTGCCATTGATCCAGCTGCTCATAGGCGACAAAACCGTTACGCACTTCCTGAACTTCCTGAGGAGTCCCCAGCACCCGTTTACCTGCCAGCACTGCTGTGACCTGGTCCAGGCTCAGGGTATTCCCCTCTATTGCCAAGGAGGCCTGGATAGTACGAATGCGGTTGTTCCGGCGTAAATGGGGCGCGACCTGCTGTTCCTTGCTCATATGGAGACGCCCTAGGGCTTCACCTATCCGTTCCACCGAGTCAAGAATCCGCGTTGTCAGCGTAAAGGGAGGGGTGTAGGAACTCATAAAAAACGCCTCTCAGGATGAAGCCATCTTGTCAGGTGCGCCAGTTACAAGAACGTTTGTGCCCAGATCTTCCAAAACCTGTTGTTCCAACCCGTCTTCCTTTGCCCGCAATCGTGCCAATTTCTCCGGGCTGTATTGTATCGGCAGTTTACCAAGGTTGCAGATAGGTTCGCCCGGACTGATGGAAGGCAGACTTGTCATGCCCATCACCACCCCGTTAAACGGCGCATAAAGCGTATCCTGGCTATCACCGAGAAGCGTTGTATTGGTTATTAGAGGCTGACCTTTTTTTACAATGTCACCGGGTTTGATATGAAAATCAAGAAATCCCCCTCGCTCCGACCGAATCCACTTTGATTTTTCAATCACGATTTGATAAGCAGGACTTTCGATACTACCATCCAGCATGTTCAGTTCACGCAGTACATTTTTTATACCACGAACTTCCGTTTCCACAATGCCAGGCTCTACTTTCCACACTTCGCCGCCTTCCATGATAATTGTAGGGCATCCGGCATTGCATGCTTCCCGACGAAAGGAATTTTTAGGGCCCTGATTGTTCATTATAATTTCAACACCAAATGCCTCGGCCAATTGACGAACTTCAGGATTTGCCAAATCACCCCGAACTGTGGGATAATTGGTTCTTCGGACCGATGCGGTATGTAAATCAATACCGTAATCACACCTCATGACAATCTCGTTAAAGATTGTAAACGCCATACGACTGGCAAGACTTCCATCAACAGAACCAGGAAAGGAACGGTTCAAATCCCGACGATCCGGCAGATAGCGGGAATGGCGCTCAAAGGCGGGTAAATTCAGAACCGGAATCAGGACAACTGCTCCTTTTCTAATCTGAAACGTATCATCCTGAATAAGTTGGCGAATAGCTCCACAACCGTTGATTTCATCACCGTGCAAGGCCCCAGTAACAAAGACCACAGGGCCGTCTTCTTGTGCGCGACGTATGTGGATTTGAATATCCACGGTCATGCCGCTGTAACTTTCTCCCACAACAAGATGTACATTACGTGATTCACCAGGCGCAATTTTTTCGCCGAACCAATTAAACATCGACTTTTGAGGAGCAGGATTATTCATGGTCGTTCTCGTCTGTCTCTGCCGGTATTGCAATAGACTCAATTGTCCCAAATTCTTTATAGACTTCATCAGCCACAGGTAGCTCAGGTAAGTGCTTGACTTTAGGTTGTCGTTTTCGACGAACCTTCTTCGGCGTCATGTCGCGCATCAGTTCAAGTTTGCCGAAGCAAAGCAGACGATCACCTGCAAATAACTCCCGTTCAGGTTTCGGATTAGGTATGACTTTTGCGTTTCGATGGAGAGTCAAGACCACAATATCTTTTTCACGCAATCGTGATTCGGTAATAGTTTTTCCTATATAATCAGATCCTTCAGGGATATGAATTTCTGCAACGCCATAGCCGCTGCTCACTGTCAAACGTTGTCGAAGATCAATCTCCGAAAAATTCACCTGCGCAGCGATGTAATCAATGATAGATCCAGCGATATCAAGTTGGGTACACCCTTCAATGCCCTCTAAACCTGGTGAGGAATTAACCTCCATAATCTGGGGGCCTTCCTTCCCTTCGAGAAGATCCACTCCCGCCACCCGAAGCCCTAATATCTGCGCCGCCCGTACAGCGGTTTCCGTGTACAATTCATCAAGCTGTACCGGCTCGGTGATGCCGCCTCTATGGACGTTGCTGCGAAATTCCTGTCCCTGCGCCACTCGTCGCATCGCTCCCACGACCCGATCACCGACAACAAAGGCGCGGATATCCCTGCCCTTGCTTTCCTTAACAAATTTCTGAATAAGAACGCTCTGTTTCTGACTCTGCAAAAGTTCGACGATTCCGGCTGCAGTACTCAGCGAATTCGCCAGGATGACGCCGATCCCTTGGGTTCCTTCAATCAATTTGATAACAACAGGTGCGCCGCCGACCCGCTCAATTGCTGGCAGGACATCCTTTTTATCGCGGACAAAAGTCGTTTGCGGAATACCGATAGAATGCCGACTGAGTATCTGTAAACTCCTGAGTTTATCTCTTGAATTTGCAATACTGGCAGATGAGTTCGCACAAAACACATCCATCTGTTCGAATTGCCGTACAACAGCAGTGCCATAATAGGTGATTGAGGCCCCGATTCTCGGCAGTACGGCATCATATTGAGAAAGGTGTTTTTGCCGAAAATACAGGTCAGGCATGCCCTGATCCAGATCTATGGCAAACTTCAGCGTATTGAGCACCTTCACCTTATGGCCCCGTTGCAGCGCTGCCTCACGAAGTCGGCGTGTGCTATAACTTTGGCTGTTGCAGGAGAGAATAGCAAGCTTCATAATTTTCCTTGATTTTGAGGTTCAGAATCTATTTTTGGGTCTCTATGTACCTTTTTCTTGCGATCCGGTCTACCACCATAATAGGATCTCCCCCCGTCAACCATAAATCGATTCTTGAATGCTTCACGACCAAGAAGCATCCTGAATCCCATGTTGTCACGACTTGCAAGAGTTAATTCCACCTCCCAAATTTGTCCGAGCAACTCTATATCTACCAGAATCACCGGCCTGATTTTGGCTATTCCGTTGGAACTTTTAATAGATCTGAATTCAAGCACTCTGGCTTCTGCATCAAGAGTACCCTTGCTCGAACGCTGGATAGGGTGAATCTTGAAACGCACCCATTGTTCTCCATCTCGATCAAATGTCTTGAGGTTGACTGCCTGTATCGACGAGGAACGTGCCCCGGAATCGACCTTTACTTTAATTTTGTCAACACCGAGACTTGGAAGTTTAACCCACTCTCGCCACCCAATAACTGGCAGCTCAATTTTTCTTTTTTTTACCATTAGTCGTAACCAATCACAGGGTAGTAAATTTTTTAGAGTTATCCTGACTATAACCTATGAACGTTGGAGGCACCACGGCGAAAATCATCCCACTTCTTTTTTACAGTCGCATTGCTTGGAATTGCATGGTTTATCCGAGGCTGCCCTTTTTCCGCCCTAAAGCGAGGAAACTTTCCAAAACCTCCTTGCATCTGTTCACCGGATAATGGTAAACAAGGCATGCATAAAACCGTATTCTTATTTTTTGAGCTGCTAATTTTTACGCGCTAATTTTTACGCTATAGTTCTACACTATAGATAAGATAGATAAAAGATCTTTTATTTCAAAGAACTGGAGAAAAATACCATGGCTGTTGTTGCCCCGTTTCGTGGCGTGCGTTACAACCCGGAGAAAATTGAACGACTGGAAGATGTCGTTACCCCGCCGTATGATGTTATTTCCACTGATGACGAGAAAAAACTGCTGCAAAAAAATCCCTACTCCATGATCAATCTGGATCTGCGCAATATCTCGCAGGGAACAACCGAGGATGACGGACGTTACGAGCAGGCTCGGGAGCGATTTCAAGCCTGGCAGGACGAGAACGTGCTTATTCAGGATGAGCAGCCGAGCATCTATCTCTACTATATCGACTACAATCACCCCAGCGGCAAACGCCTGACCCGGAAAGGTATTGTCAGCTTGGTCGGTCTGGCGGAATTTTCCGAAGGCATTGTCAAACCCCATGAAAAGACCTTTGCGGGGGTGATCAGCGATCGCGTGCAACTTATGGAGACCTGCAAGGCCCAGTTCAGTCAGATCTTTTCTATCTATGCGGATCAAGAACAAAAGATCATCAGCCGTCTCGAAAAGGTTCGGGAAGCGGAACCGATGCTGCAAATTAATGATCAGAATGCCAACACCCATACCCTCTGGCGAGTGACCGACAAAGAGGCTCTGGAATTTGTTCATCATTTTTTTGCCGACAAGCCAGTGTATATCGCGGACGGTCACCATCGCTACACCACTGCTTTAAATTGCCGTCGACGGGCCTTGGCCGCTGATCCTGATCTGCCTGCGGATCATCCCTGTCATTATATCATGATGTACCTCTGTGCCTGTGAGGATCCAGGTCTGTCCGTTCTTCCCACCCATCGGCTGGTCCGCCAACCAGGGAGTATGAGTGGAGATCAATTGCAGAAACGGATGCAGCTGGGCATGATCGTCACTGAAATTAAACAGGGTGGTCGCGAAACCCTGATCGCCGAAGTCCTGAACAGGATGAATGAAATCGACACCAGCGGCGGCATGCCCGCCTTTGGCGTCTACCATCCTGGCGAAGACCGGGCTTTTCTCCTGCGCATGCAAAATGAAACCATCTCTGGATCTCCGTCACTTGCTGACAAACCCGAGGTTTTGCAGGAGCTTGATGTGGTTGTTCTTTCCGATCTGCTCATTCAGGATTATCTGGGTCTGAGCCATGAGCAATGCGTGAACGAAGGGCTGGTTAGTTATCTGAGTGACTCGGATGTGGCTTTGGACGAGGCAGTCAAAGAAAGCGTGCTCCAAGAGACCCATACTCCACTACTTTTTCTGCTCAACCCAACCAAGGTGAAACAGGTGCTCAAGGTAGCGGACAGCGACAATATTATGCCCCATAAATCGACCTATTTTTATCCCAAAATCATGACTGGCCTGTTGTTGAATAAGCTGGACGACGGAGAGCATATCCATCCTTTTGATACAGAGGCCTGATACGTAGGGGCACGGCACGCCGTGCCCTACACCCAATCTGTAAAATTTTCTTGCAATCACTGGGGATTGCCCCTACAGTCATCATTGAGAATCCCCTTATGCCTCTGACTAACCTAACTGACGATACCCTATTCAACGGGCGTCTTGTCTGTCGTCAGCCCCGAAACGGCTACCGTTTTTCCCTGGATGCAGTGCTGCTGGCTCATTTCTGCCAACCTGCTTCCAGGGATAAGATCCTTGATCTTGGCTGTGGTTGCGGGGTGATCGGCCTGTTCCTCTGTTATCGTCATCCAGGGGTACAGGTGACTGGCCTAGAGCTGCAACCGGCCTTGTCCGAGCTTACTCAGAGCAATATCCACGCAAACAGCCTTCAGGATCGTTTCACGGTGGAACAGGGGGATCTGCGCACCATAAAGCAGCATCTGCGGCCAGAATCCTATGAGCTGGTGCTCAGCAATCCCCCGTATTATA
>JBATKL010000078.1:0-2613 GCA_049669385.1 Candidatus Electrothrix sp.
CCCAGGTCCATCTTTTTTCCCGCCTGTTCAGGAAACCTTTTGTGACGGTGGAGCGGCGGTTCTGTGTTGGCACAGCTCTCCTCGGACTCTGCGGTACCTCCATGCAGGGCGCGGCCCGCAAGGCAAGCCCGGACTTCACGGCTGTGAATACCGAAGAGGACGAGCTGGCAGCGATTATCTTCACCACCGGCTCCACCGGCCCACCCAAGGGCGTGCAGTACACCCACGGTATTTTTTATCATCAGCTGCAACAGATCCGTGATTATTACGGCATCGGCCCTGATGATGTGGATCAGCCCGGTTTTCCCCTGTTCGCCCTTTTTGCCACCGCCCTCGGCGCAGCAGCGGTGATCCCGGACATGGATCCGACCCGACCAGCGGAGGTTGATCCGGCTAAGTTTCTTCGTTCCATCCAGGATAAGCAGGTGACCTATTCTTTCGGTTCGCCAGCCATCTGGAACGTGGTCAGTCGCTACTGCATTGCCCAGCATATCACCCTGCCGGTGCGCAAGGTTCTCATGGCCGGAGCCCCGGTTTCGGGTGAGCTGATTGAGCGGATGCAGCGGATCATGCCCGAGGACGGGGACGTCTATACTCCCTACGGGGCCACAGAGAGCTTGCCGTCCACTTCTATTACCGGACGGGAAATTCTTGAGGAAACCTGGGCGCAGACCCGGATCGGCAAAGGCACCTGTGTTGGGCATCCCTTGCCAGGAATGCGCGTTGAAATTATCAAGCCGGTTAATAATCCGTTGGCTGACTGGAGCGAGGCCGAGGTATTGCCAAAGGGCAATATCGGTGAGATTGTTGTCAAAGGACCGGTGGTGACCCAGGCCTATGATCATAATGAAGAGGAAACTCGGATGGCCAAAATCCCTGATACGGAAGGTAGAGGTTTATGGCACCGCATGGGGGATATGGGGTATCAGGATGAACAGGGACGGCTTTGGTTCTGCGGTCGTAAGGCCCATCGGGTTCTGACTGATGATGGGCCGATGTACACAATTTGCTGTGAGGCCATCTTTAACGAACATCCCGAGGTGTTCCGTTCCGCCCTAGTCGGCTTGGGGGAACCGGGCAAGCAGCAGCCTGCTCTGACGGTTGAGCTCTATGCAAAAAAGCCGGAAGATGAACAGCGCCTTTATGCCGAATTACAGCAGCTGGCCCGTTCTCATCCCTTGACCAGCAGTATTGAGATCTTTATGATCTTTTCAGTTTTCCCGGTCGATATTCGTCATAACGCCAAAATCTTCAGGGAAAAGCTGGCGAGTTGGGTCCAGCAGCGTTTGGAGTGTCGCCAGGGGGCTTGAGGGTAACGCAAGCGCGGAGGTTCCGCGTAAAAATCTGGAGAGAAACAGCGTAAGGAAGATCGGAATAAATATAAACAGGAAGTGCCATGAAAGCTGTTGTTGTTGAACAAATCGGCGATTTTCGTCTTGCAGATATCCCGCGCCCTAAATCCGGTGCAGGCGAGGTGCTGATCAAAACCGCTGTAACCGGTTTATGCCGAACGGACCTCAAAATCATTGAGGTTGGTCATCGGGATTTGGTCCTGCCCCGAGTGCCGGGCGAAGAAGTGGTGGGAACGGTTTGTGCTGTGGGGCCGGATGTTGATCCCGAATATATGGGGCAGCGGGTCTATGTCTATCCGGGAACCAGCTGTGGCAGCTGCAAACCCTGTCAGCAGGGGGCTGGCAATCTCTGCTCCAGCATGCAGATCATGGGTTTTCATCGTGACGGTGGTTTTGCCGACTATGTTGCGGCTCCGGTGGAAAGCATTATCGAAATCCCGGAGAGCTGTTCGTTTGATCAAGCGGTCACAGCCGAGCCACTCTCCTGTTGTCTCAATGCCTTGGAATTATCTGAGCTGCAAGCCGGAGAGAGTATCGGCATCTGGGGCGGTGGACCTGCCGGTGCCTTTCTTGCTCGGGCAGCCAGAGCGATGGGTGCCGAGCCCACAGTTATTGATCCCCATGAGTCACGCCATCCCTATCATGAGCGGGCTCTGTCCGCGCCCGGTGAAGAGCGATTTGATGTGGCGGTAGTGGCAGTCGGGGCCGTAGAACCCTATCATGAGGCCTTGGAACGGCTCAATCCGCGCGGGCGTTTGATGATCTTTTCCGGGCTGGCAAAAGAAACAGCACAGCAGCCTATCGATCTCAATACCCTCCATTATATGGAGCAGAAGATTGTCGGGGCCTACGGATGCAGTTATCGGCACGGTATTCAGGCCTTGGATTTGATCAGCACCGGCAAGGTGCGGGTGGATGATCTGATCTCCCATCGTATGCCATTGGACGAACTGGGGCCGGCCTTGGACCTTGTTCGTCACAGGGCCGGGATGAAGATCCTGCTCTATCCGTAATCAGGATAAGGAAATAACGAACCACAGAAGAGCAAAGGAAAAATTATGACAGATGAACAGGCTCTCAAGGCCTTTGGCGCTCATATTCAACGCTTGATTAATAAAGAAGATCTGAGCAGGGAAGAAGCCTACAGCATGTTTTGTCAGCTGCTCGGTAATGAGCAGCCGGATCTGCAACAGGGGGCCTTTCTTGCCGCCTTGGTCAGTAAGGGCGAAACCACAGAGGAGATCGCCGGGGCCTGGCAGGC
>JBATKL010000079.1:0-3678 GCA_049669385.1 Candidatus Electrothrix sp.
CGATCTGGGGTACGAACCTATATCGACTCTGATCAATTCCGTGAAACCTTGGACAAGGTTGTGCCTGAACAGTTGGCAGAATTCGGCAGCCGCAGGCTTGATGAAATCCTCCGGGCAGAGGACCGAACAGGCTTTTACGGCTTTACAGAAGCCCGCCTTGAAAAGATGGCCACCTCCCCTGACAACACCAAGCTCCTTGCTCAGCGGATACAGGAAGGACTGACCGAAGCAGCAGTATCAGGCAAGGCTGTAGAAGATTTTATCCCGGAAGAACTGATCCAGCTCATCTGCGCAACGGTTGAGCAGCAGGCTCCACAGCTCTTACGCCGGACAGCCGACATGCTGTCTGAGCCCGCCATGCGTGACCGGCTCGTTATCGCCATCAAAGGCGGGGTTGAGGACTTCATCGACGGCCTCGGTCCCATGGCGGCTATGGCCAAAGGCTTTATCGACATAGATAACATGGACGGGACCATCCGTGCCTGGCTGGAGAAAAAAGAAGGTGCATTGACTGAATGGTTGCAACAACCAGACATTCAGGAGCGAGCGGGCCGCGCCCTTGCTAACCAAACCAAGACCTTTCTGGCTACCCCGCTGGCGAACCTGTTGATTCATGTTGAGCAGGATAAACAGGAGGCGATCTGTTATCAGCTTGCTGAAAAAGTCATGGCAATGCTCGGGTCGGAAAAAATGCAGCAGATGATCTCCGATGCCGTCAGGGAACAATTTGAGAAAATAATTGACCAGGGACGCCTCCCGCTTGCCGATTGTGCAGCCCTGCTCCTGAGCAAAGATCAGGCAAAGGCAATGCGCCGAAGCCTTGTTAACGAGTTATCCAGGGTTCTTCGCTCTGAACAGACCGGGGAACTGCTGGACAAGACCATTAATACGATGGTGGACCGGATGACATCCAAACCGCTGGGTATTCTCCAAAACCTGATGCCAGCAGGAATCCGCAACGGCATCACCGAGTACATCGTCCTTACAGCCAATAAAATGCTGGTTCGTGAAGTACCGGGCTTGGTGCATACCCTGAACATTAGGGAAATGGTCAAGGAAAAAGTGAATTCCCTTGACCTGATGCGCCTTGAGGGGCTCCTTCTCTCTATTATGGAGGAGCAGTTCAAGTACATCAACCTGTTCGGGGCACTGCTCGGCTTCATGATCGGATTGCTTAACCTAATCGTTATATTGATGTAAGAAACAAGGCCCGAAAATGAAACCCGCCTTGAAGCACCTGACCACTGCGACTGCTCAGCTGTTTCTACTCGGAGTGCATACGGGGCTGGCGTTACATCTCCTGGAGAGCGTGCTGCAACAGGATCAGCTGTACGGCATGTTCGACTGGATGGAGTCACCGATTCGACAACCGTTCTTTCCCCTGCTCGGCGCAGCCTGCGGGGTGCTGACCTGGGGAACAACCAAAAGATTTGTTACCGGACCAAGATCAACAGAGAACTCGCTGACAGCCAAACTACTGAATAGCGCACGAGCAATTTCCAGCATGGCCTGGTTGACCAGCCTTCTGCTGATCGGAATGTACTTTTTTGATAATCCGTCCGCACCGATTACAGAACAATACACTGCTGAAGTGCTTGAAATGTATACCCCGAAGAAACAGTCCAAGCCGTATCGACATTATGTGAGATTACGCTCTTGGAGAAGCACAAGCCTTGAAACTCTGAGCACAACCGACTATTCAATCGCTGAAACATTACATGATGCCGGACAGGCGCGTGTCTTCATTGGAACAGACTGGCTGGGCCGGGTACGGGTGTTGAGGGCGGAACCGATGTTTCTTTTACCGGATAGAAAAACACATAACGTTACTTACTAAAAAGACTTAAAAACATCGCGAAACAATGCCAAATAATACAAAAAAACGCATCCTCTACGGCATTGCCAACTACGCCGAGCTGGTGGAGAAAAACGGCTACTTTGTCGATAAAACCCATTGGCTGGCCGAGCTGGAACTGGTGAACAATCCTGTCTTTCTCCGCCCGCGCCGCTTCGGCAAATCCCTGCTCTGCTCTCTCCTTAATCATTATTACGATCTCAATACGGCGGACCGCTTCAGCGAACTCTTCGGCCATACCTGGATAGGACAACATCCGACCGGCAAGCAGAACAGCTGTTTTATTCTTCATTTCAACTTTTCTGTTATTGAACCGGGTAAAAATATCGGGGTAATTGAACGCAGCTTTAAGGAGCATTGCAATTACTTGATCAAGTACATGCGCAATAAATATGCCCTGCTCAAAGGTATGCCGGAGATTGACATTACGGCTCCGGTGTCTGACAGTCTGGGAAGATTGCTCCGCTATTTGCACGATCACCAACTCCCGCCGCTGTATATCATCATTGATGAATATGATAACTTTGCCAATCAACTGGTCACGGCCAATAAGGACCTGCTTTACCGAGAATTGACAGCGGATAATGGGTTTTTCAAAACCTTTTTCAAAACTCTAAAACAGGGTAGAGAAACCCAGAGCATTGCCAATGTCTTTATCACCGGGGTGTTGCCCATAACTATGGACGACATGGCCTCCGGCTTTAATGTGGCCACCTTCCTGACTTTGGATCCGAAATTTGAGAACATGCTGGGCTTCACCCAGGCCGAAACAGATGCCTTGGTGGATGCGGTTTTTCAGGATCAGGATCTTGATCTGGCCACCCGTTCCGAGGTGGGGACGCTGATGAAAAATCAGTACAACGGCTACCATCTCATCACCAATAACGAAGAGAGCCTGTATAATTCGACCTCGGTGCTCTACTTCCTCAACTGGTTGCAGAACCATAAAACCATTCCCAAGCACCTGACCGATCTCAACCTGAAGACTGATATTTCTTGGGTACGCCGCCTGACCGCCTCAAATCCGGCCCTGACCGAGGAGTTTGTTAATCGCCTGACCCTGCATAACTCCATCGCCTTTGACGACACCTTTCTGGTCGAGAAGTTCAATATGTACCAGTTTTTTGAGCCGTCGTTCTTCCCGATCTCGTTCTTTTACCTCGGTATGCTGACTCGAAAAGATGATTTTTTCCTTTGCCTGCCCAACATGAACATGCGCACCATCTTTGTTCAGTATTTTAATGAGATTCATCATATCGACGTATCCACCCGCTATGCCGAAATCATGCAGGCCTTTGCCAATCAGCCGAATCTGGAACAGCTTTTTGCCGGGTATTGGCGGGAGTATGTCTCCCAGCTGCCCGAAGCTATCTTTCAACAGGTGAATGAAAATTTCTACCGCACCACCTTTTACGAGCTGTGCAGCCGCTTTCTTTCCCGCTGGTTTGTCTGGCATGTAGAGCGTTCCTATCCCCAGGGGCGAAGCGACTTGGAGTTTGTAGGCAAGTATGATGAAAAATATGCGGGCCTGCGCTGGGTGGTTGAATTCAAATACTTTTCTAATACCGAACTCAGGAAGATGAAGACGAGTATTGAGGATTTTCAGCTGCGGACTGAGGATACAGAGCAGATTAACGGCTATGCCGAGGGGTTACGCGCGGAGTATCCAAAGGCGGAGATTTCTAAATTTGTGATCTACTGTTTTGGTAATCAGGGGTTTCGGGTATTTCAGACGGGGTGAGTTATGAATCCTTGATCGTAGCCAATCACCTTATTACTTCTTGCGTTACCGTGCAGTAACATATACAATTTCAGCGCACGCC
>JBATKL010000080.1:0-5748 GCA_049669385.1 Candidatus Electrothrix sp.
TTGATTATATTACGAAGCCTTTTCAACAGACAGAGGTTTTGATTCGCATTAATACCCATGTCAATCTGCGCAAAAAAGCCTTAAAACTCAAAGAGACCCAAGAAGAGCTTCTCCACCAGAAAAACAAGCTTGAGGCCCTGATCAATTCAATTCCTGATCCCATCTATATCAAAGATGTGGAGAATAAATACATCGGCTGTAATCGGGCATTTGAGGGGGTCGTGGGGAAATCGGAACAGGAGATTGTCGGGAGGGAAGATCAGGCTGTTTTCTCACAACAGGTTGCTGCTTCTTTCCGGGAAAAAGACCAAGAAATGCTTTCCTTTGGTAAAGCAAAGCGGACCGAGGAGTTGATTGTTGCCCTTGACGGAGAACAGCTGTTTTTTGATATTCGGAAAACACCTTATATCGACCCTGATGGAAATTTACTCGGCCTCATAGGGATTTGTCGTAATATTAACGAGCTCAAGCAGGCACAGCAGGAAGCAGAAGAAGAGCGGGAGCGACTCAGTGTAACCTTACAGTCTATCGGTGACGGGGTTATCACCACGGATGTGCAGGGGAAAACAGTCTTTATTAACAAGGCCGCAGAGCAGCTGACAGGTTGGAAAAATGCCGATACTGTCGGGAAGTCTTCTGATGAGATATTTCGAATTTTTGACGAAAAAACCGGAGAAAAAGCGCCGAATCCGGTTGCGAGAGTTTTACGGGCCGGGAAGGGATTAGCCCTGTCCCGAGATGCTATTTTGCAGCGTAAGGATGGAACAAAAATGACGGTCGCCGACAGTGGTGCCCCTATCCGGGATCGAAAAAACCACGTCATCGGTGTTGTTATTATTTTTCGGGATATCACGCAGGAAAAAAAGATGGAGCAAGAACGGGTCAAGATCCGCAAGCTGGAGTCAGTTGGTGTTCTTGCCGGTGGTATTGCCCATGATTTTAATAATCTGCTTTCTGCTATCCTTGGCAATATTGAATTGGCCTCTTCCGGAATTACAGAAGACAGTAAGATATCATCCCTGCTTGCCGATGCGCAGAAGGCGACAGAAAGAGCAACAAAGCTGACCTATCAGCTGCTGACTTTTTCCAAGGGTGGTGAGCCGATTAAAGAAAAAACCTCTCTCCCTGACCTGGTCAGTGAGTCAGCAAATTTTGTCCTGCACGGTTCTCTAGTGTCCTGCGAGTTTTCCTTTGCTGACGATCTGTGGATGATCCACGCAGACAGTGGGCAGATCAGTCAGGTGATTCAAAACATTATTCTGAATGCCAAAGACGCCATGCCCAACGGCGGCAGGATCAGGGTGGCATGCAGTAATGTTGAAGATCTTGCTTCGGGGCTGTTATTGCGTCGACATAAAGGGAATTTTGTCCAGATTAGGCTCAAAGATACCGGCATGGGGATTCCTCGTGATATCATAGACAGTATTTTTGACCCGTATTTTACCACCAAGAAAGAGGGTAACGGGCTGGGGTTGGCTATTTGTCACTCTATTATCAAGAAACACGGAGGTCATATTACTGTTCATTCGGAGTTGCAACAGGGAACAACCTTTTCCATATACTTACCTGCGATTACCGCACCTGAGAGTTCTGCTGCTGAACCGCAGACCCAGAAAACAACAGTCTCTTCAACGAGGATCATGGTCATGGATGATGATTTGATGCTACGTAAGCTGGCACGGTCTCAGCTGGGCGCGTTGGGGCATGATGCAATTCTTGTCAGGGACGGAGCTGAGGCTATCAGTACCTATCTGGAGATGCAGGAGAGTGATAAGCCGGTTGATCTTGTGATTCTGGATCTGACTATTCCGGGTGGTATGGGCGGGAAGGAGACCGCACAAAAACTTCTTCAGTTGGATCCGGAGGCGAAACTCATTGTTGCCAGCGGCTATTCCAATGATCCGGTCATGGCGGAATACAGTGAATACGGCTTTCGAGCTGCGGTGGCCAAGCCGTTCACCCTGAAAGAATTGCGCAAGGCCATTGCTGCGGCCTATTAACGGCGTACGGGTGGACAGGAGGCGCGGGCACCAAGGTACAGTATTCGGGGAGAGCCAGAGGGGCTCTCAGGATCTGGTAATCAGTTATCCTGTTTCCTGCTGTAGGCTTCCTTGAGTAATTCATCCAGTTTTTTTGGCGATGACAGGCACTCACGTCCCAGGCCGCATTCAGCCATAATTGTGCAGAACCGCAGGAATTCATCCATGAGTCGGGTCGTGGTTTTGTCCTTATGCTGAATCACTGAAAGTTGCCGTCGCATATTAATATCTTTGATGGACAGGCCTTTGAGCCAGCCGTGCTCCTCTTCCCGACAGATGGTCAGTTCAGAAAGGCAGGCCGCTCCCACGCCAGCTTCCACGGCTTTTTTAATGGCTTCTGTATGACCAATTCGGGTCACGACATTGAGCAGTGCTGCATGTTCTCCCAGCTTGTTTTTGAAGATTTCCGCTGTGCCGGAACCGTCTTCACGGAGAACCCAGGCTGTTTTGACGAGATCGTCTGGAAGGAGGAATCGGTCCTGTTCAGCAAGGGGATGGGAGGAGCTGACAATAATGCGCAGTTCATCCTCAAACCAGGGCGTCATCCGAACAGCCTCATCTGTAACACCTCCCTCAACAAAGCCGAGGTCCATTATCCCCTGCGCAACAAGTCCTTCGGCCCGCTTGGTGTTGGCCACCGTCATATTGATATGCGCTTCAGGATGCATCCGCATGAAAAGAGCAATAGGGTAGGGCAGGACGTAATTTCCGATGGTTGAACTAGCAATGATTTCGAGTGATCCGGCAATAACCTCTTTTTTCTCGCTCAGCAGGGCTTCAATATTGTGAACCTGATGAGTGATGTTTTTAGCCATGGGCAGCAGATAGCGGCCCCTATCATTGAGCAGCAGGCTGCGACCATGGCGGTCGAAAAGCGGGCCGCCCAGCTGGTTTTCCAATTCAGCCAGGGCCATGCTGACCGCAGATTGGGTGAGGAAGAGTTTTTTGCTGGCTCTGGTGACCTGTTTGGTCTCGGCTACAGCTATAAATATTTGAAATTGCCTAAGTGTGATAGCCATTATCGTTCCTTGGCCGATGAGGGAAAATCAATCCATGCTTCTTCTGCAAGATGGTCTGTCTCATACAGATGAAATATTCCGTAAAAAAGCGTATCCACACCGTTGAATTCGGCGACAGCCTGACGACAGAAAACAAGGGGAGGTTTGCTCTATAAAGCCTCTTTCTTGTAACATAGTGGCTTTTAGAGAGGTTGTGCAATACTTATTTCTTCATGCCTCTCTAAAAAGAGAGCGTTTTTTGCAGTCCCGTCGGGCTGGAAAATAATAATGCAGCTTTTAACTGCTTTGAGTAAAAAGGTAAGGCATCTGTGCTCAGCGTTTTGCCCTTGTTTTTCCCGTATACATACAGTAAGACTTGCCACAAGGACTGTTTTCATAGCTGGAAGTATGCATGCAACCGTTTATCTGTGCAGGAACGGGCCGCCAAGACTTTTATTTTTTACTTTGAACAAAATGAACCACAAAAAGAACCTGTAGAGGGTTTGCCTTCCTTTTCTCGGAGTTCGAAAAACTATATTCTGTCATTATGTTGGATAGCAAAAAAATATTCTCTTCGTTGCTCCTTGCTGTACTGTTTCTGTTTATGCCCGGTCGGGATTGCGGAGCAATATCTGAAGCAGGGGCTTCTACGACCGAAAAAGCGGTCAATGTCCGAGCAACTTGGTCTGTCACCGGGGCACATCCTGGTGACCAGGCTGTTCTCGCTGTTGTTCTTCAGGTTAATAAAGGTTTTCATATTAATGCGGATGAACGGCAAATTGTTCCGGTAGAAGATCTCAAGCTGTTCCCTACCAAGATCGTTGTTACTGGGGCAAATAAGGGTTTAAAGCTTGAAGCGCCTCTTTATCCTTCGGCGGTTCCTCTAAAGGTTCCTTATCTTGCTGATAGAGTTATGTCCTTTCAGGGGGAGACCATTGTCTATCTGCCTGTCCGTCTGGAAGACGCTTTATCTGCCGGGGAGCAAGCAGGATTGAGCCTGCAAGTTCAATACCAGCCTTGTTCTGAAGAGTATTGTCTGCTTCCAGAAAAGATAGAGATTGATACGAGTCTGTTGGTTGTCGCTTCGGACACTGTGGTTGAAAAGATTCATCAAGAACTTTTTGTTGGCTATGAACCTGGCCTTGTCCCGGAGGTCTCCAAGGAGATAGCCTTTGGTATGTTCGGCTGGACTTTTTCCGTTGATAGCTCCTCTCAGGGCGGGGTGCTCTTATTGTTGCTTATTGCGGCCTTTGGCGGCATGCTTCTTAATTTTACCCCCTGTGTCCTCCCCCTGATTCCTATTAAAATCATTAGCCTTTCCTATGCAGCGAAGAATCGACGGCAGTGCATTCTGCTTGGTATCTGTATGTCGTTGGGCGTCCTCGTCTTCTGGATCGGCTTAGGTGTTATGATCGCGCTGGTCAGTGGGTTCAGTGCCACAAATCAGCTGTTTCAGTACCCTGTTTTTACTATTACGGTTGGGCTTGTTATCGCCGTTATGGCCGGAGGGATGTTTGACTTTTTCTCCCTGCAATTGCCAGCATTTGTCTATATGATTCACCCAGAACAGGATACCTTAAAAGGCTCCTTTGGTTTGGGGATCCTTGCCGCTGTTCTTTCCACCCCCTGTACGGCCCCCTTTATGGGGGCCGCAGCAGCTTGGGCCTCCACCCAGCCTCCTGCTTCCACCTTGGCCGTCTTTGCTTCAATAGGTATAGGCATGGCGTTACCCTATTTTCTCCTCTCTGTTTCACCACACTTGGTCAGTAAAATGCCGAAAACCGGCCCGGCCAGTGTCCTGGTTAAGCAGGTTATGGGTTTGTTGATGTTGGCCGCAGCCGCCTATTTTGTTGGGGTTGGGGTTGAAGTGCTGCTGTCATCTCCTTCAGAGCCGTCCGGGAAACTCTATTGGTGGCCGGTCATGTTTTTTGCTTTCTGCGCAGGCGGCTGGACAGTTTGGCGTACAATACAGATTGCCTCGGGGAAGAAGATAAAGTATTTTTTTACCGGGCTTGGCTTGGCTATGATGCTTGTTTCTGTACTCGGAGTTTTTCATCTTACCCACACCGGTCCCATTGATTGGACCTATTATACCCCGGAGCGTCTTGCATTAGCCCAGGAAGAAGGTCAAACCGTTGTTATGGTTTTTACAGCGGAATGGTGCCTGAACTGTAAGGTTTTGGAGCAGGGGATATTGGGGAGTTCCAAGATTGTTAAGCTCCTGAATGATGAGCGGGTTTTGCCCATGAAGGTTGACATCACGGGTAATAATCCGGAAGGCAAAGCGAAGCTCAAAGAGGTTGGCAGTCTGACTATACCGTTATTGGTTGTGGTGGATGCAAAGGGGAAACAAGTGTATAAGAGTGATTTTTATACGGCTCATCAGCTTTATAAGGCGGTGCAGGGCACCTTGAAGTGAGCTCGTCTCCTCTTTGTTTTTGAGTTGAGCAGGGGGCAGATGGTCTGCAATGTAGCCACTAAAAAAGACTCATCCTGCTAATCCGTTACGGCGTCTGGGAGAGTACCAGAGTGAGGCAATAACAAAGTGAATTGTGTTCCTTTTTCTCTAGAACTCTGAATGTCGATGGTGCCACCGAGAATAGTTACTCGTTCTCGTATGGTATTTAAGCCCAGGCAGCCTTTTTCTTGCTGGCTGTCTGCCAAATTTAGCGTGTCAAAGCCACAACCAAAGTCGGTGATTTCAATACACA
>JBATKL010000081.1:0-1932 GCA_049669385.1 Candidatus Electrothrix sp.
CTCTGAAGCTTTGAGATATTCTTTCTCAGTATCCTGTTTTCATCAGTCAGTTTATGAATCTGTTCTGCGGTTACCCCGATTCTGCTCAGGATCGGATCAATCTGTTTATGCAATATATGTTCAGCCTGCGGTTCATTATCCCGGTTAAGTAGTTCCGATTCCGCGTTATCATGCCTGGCATACCATTTTTCCAATAATTCATGTTCTTCGGGTGTTAATACTTTTCCGCGTGTTGATTTGTCATGCAGCTGTCTACAGATTTTATCAGATGACATGATATATCCTCCCTATATCTCGATGTTTCCCTGTGGGATCAATTGGATTATATAAATGCAATACCTTCCCGTGCTGAATCAAAAAAACAAAATTACTATTCGCTGCGCCTACCCGCCGATAAATTGCTGAACAGATATTAACGTGCTCTCAGCAACTTTTATCGCCTCCTGACAGGTATCCTCATCTGGCTCATAATCCGGGAGAATTCCTCCGAGGGGATACTTTGAGGGCAGATAAATGGAGTTGAGGAAATCACAGTCATCCTCGGATAAATCTACAGCTATGCCGTGTCCAAGAAGAATATTTTTCAGCTCAAGTACATCATGTGTTTTCTTCAGCTTGATCGCTTTTTCAAGAAAAACAGCTTTTAATGCTTTTTCGACACTCTGCTGAACATTCTGTAGGCATGGGTTGTACAGACTGCTTTGCAGAAGGAGTTTGGAGGACTCAAGATTTTCCTCCGCATATTTGAGCCATGCCGCAGTTTCATCTCTCATACAGTATTTCACCGGCATCTATTTCATGCAGCAATGTCCCCTTGACAGCAGCTTTCAAAGGGATGATATCAACAGGGAGTATTTTTGCAATCTCCCGGACGAGCTTTCGGTATTTCAGTGCCAGAGGCAGGTATTTTTCATTGCTGTTTTGAAAGATCGCAATATCAATATCATTTGGTTGTTCCGAGGTGAGGAATGAACCGAAAAGGACAATCTTTCGCACTTCTGGCTCACCTGCGAGTTTTTCTCTTATTTTCTGTTTTATACCCTCTTTTTGGGCGGTTGAGATAAGCATGAGGTGTCTTCAGTCAGCGTGTTAACGGGAACTGCGCCCGGAAATTTCCAGGAGCACATCAAACAGTGTCGGTTCAATACTGGACTCGATTGCTTCGTCTTTGTGCTTATGATGGGGAAACGTTGCGATTTCATCGTGGTGCGGAGCATTGTCGTAACGAAAGAGGCAGGAGTTTTGTTGGTCCATGTACTGGTACCGATATTTCATTTTCTCTGCCTGGTCGGTATTTTTGAGTTCCATAAATTCAAGACGGCAGCCGTTGTCAAACTGAATTGAGCCACTGATGTATCCTTGCCGGGCATTATATTGTTTCTTGGTTAGAGTTGAGCGCAGAATATTCGGGAACGACTGAAGCGTCTGTTCAAGCTCCGTAAAATAGGCAGCGATCATGCAAGTTGCCGCAGCTTACTTTCGTTATCTTGCAACATTTCGTACAATCCGGCCCAGAGCATAGCATCTTCGCTGTCGTCGGTCTGTCCCTGTGTGTACAGTTGATAAAATTCCTCGCTGGACTGCGTATATTTTTCCTCGAATTTTTTCAAATCAAGGCGGATATTGACAATGCCTTTCTGAAGTTCAGTAATCTGATAGGCGATGATGTTTTGGGCAAAAGTTTCTTCATCCTGTGTGTTGGCCAGGATCACCTTCAGCCGTTGCTCGGTTTGCGGGGTGATGTGTAGTTGCAGGTTAAACATTTTTTCGTTTTCCTTTTGGATTGATTGAGAAGCAAAAAAGCAAAATCACTGTCCGCCGCGCACCAACCGAACCGCGTAGTTGCCGTCGCGAAAGTCGCCGTAGGAATTGCCGTCGTAGAAGCTGACGTACCACGCGTCGTCCGAGCCGCCAGCATACGGCGACCCGGAC
>JBATKL010000082.1:0-2727 GCA_049669385.1 Candidatus Electrothrix sp.
AAAATAAAATAACGCGGAGGTTCATCATGATAGTTACTGATTGGATTCACAGTATTGCAGGTTTCTTTATTATCGTCGGGCTGGCCCTGGGCTTTGACTGCGGCGGCAACCCTCTCTTTGTTCATCAATACTTTCTTTTCCTACCCCTGTTTGTCGGCCTGAACCTGTTTCAGTTCGGATTCAGTAAGTTTTGCCCGCTGGGGATCATCCTCAAGAAATTGGGTGTGCCGGAAACCAGAAAAGACGGAAGAAGTTGTTGCGGGAAGTAAAAAACGTTGTTGTCCCGGTCCGCCGGACCGGGATAACAAATATTGCCGGAACCCCTCCTTGAATCAATCCCCATTGCGAGCCGTAGCCTCGTCAATATTTCCCCTTTTTCCAAATGAACATATGAGCAAACAACGTGTTAAAAAAATCCAGAAAGCCCTCCAGCGACGGAACCTTGATGCGGTCCTTATTACAGAGCCCCACAATCGACGCTATTTAAGCAGCTACACAGCTGCGGACCACGGTATCCAGGAAACTGCCGGAGTGTTGCTCATCCCGAAAAAAGGTACACCCTGGTTACTGACTGATTCCCGCTTTGCCTTACAGGCAAAAGAAGAGGCGCAAGGCTTCACGGTTGAGCTCTATAAAAAGGGATTATATGCCCTGCTCAAAAAGCTGCTTCCTGCCTTAAAGGTCCAACGCCTGGGTTTTGAAAGCCATTATTTTCTCCACTCATCTGTTGGCAAGCTGGAAGAGATGGCAAAGAAAATCAAGGTAGAGCCGGTCCCGCTGCTTGATTTGGTTGAACGGATGCGGGTGATCAAAACTGAAGAAGAGATCCAGCTGATCAAGAAATCCGTGCTCCTGAACGAGCAGGTGTTCCAGTCCGTCCATAAGACGCTTGCGCCGGGCATGACTGAGATTGAAATCGCCCTAGCTCTGGAACAGACCATGAAAAAAATGGGGGCGGAAGAACCCAGTTTTGAGACCATTGTCGCTTTTGGCAGCAATGCAGCAAAACCCCATGCGGTACCTACCAATCGGATCTTGCAGGACGGCGAGATCGTTCTGATTGACATGGGTCTGGTTCTGCAAGACTATTGTTCGGATATGACCCGTACCTTTGTTGTCGGTAAACCAAAGAAAAAGTTCCTCCAACGTCTACGGGTGGTGCGCAAGGCCCAATTAGCCGGAACAAAGGCCATCCGGGCTGGAGCTGTTTGTCGCGACGTTGATCAGGCGGCCCGCAAGGTTATTACGGATGCTGGGTATGGTGATTTTTTCGGGCATAGCCTAGGGCACGGGGTTGGACTGGCAGTTCATGAGGCTCCGGGGCTGGGACCGAGTAACAGAAAAAAACTTCAGGCTGGGATGATCGTCACCATTGAACCAGGGGTCTATTTTCCTGAGTGGGGCGGAATCCGTTTGGAAAACATGGCTGTTGTTCGTGAAAACGGTTGTGAGCTACTCAACGAGAACACCACCGGTCTTGACCTCTAACGTGCTCTCTATCGCTCCATCTAACACTCCATAAAAACAACGTTTACTGTTTCATGCGAAACGGTTTTGCAGCTTAAAAAATATATAAAATTAACACAAGGAGAATCTGATCATGAAGCATCTTTCCCTGTTGCTGCTCTGCTGCTCAGTGCTCTGCTGTTCCACTGCCGGATACAGCCATGAGCTTCCTGAGGGAGCTGTCCCTTTGGCTAAGTCTGAGGAATGCGCGTCCTGCCATCCAACAATCTACAAAGAATGGAAGGAATCATTTCACGCCAAATCATCTGCTCTCGAAGATCCAGCCCACGGAGCGGTACATCAGGCCTTTGTTCAGGCTATGGAGAAAAAAGGCAAAAAGGGTAATTACCATTGCGCCAACTGCCATGCTCCTATGGCAGATAATATTAAGGAGCTGATGGCCGGGACGGCAGAACTGGACAGCAAAAACTGGACCCACACAGAGGGGACCGGCTGTACCTTTTGCCATCGCATTGAATCCATTGTCGAGAAAGAAAATTTTAATCAGTATCGACTGAATAAGGACGGTGCCTTTCACACCAGCAAACCAGCCAAAGAGGGTCTCCCACACAAGATGGGACAATCTGACTTGTTTGCCGAAGGTCAAGTCTGTATGGGCTGCCATAGCCATAAAATAAATGGCAAAGGCGTACCAATCTGTCAAATGAAGGACGAGGCCCAAGGCAATTGCCTGGAATGCCATATGCCTGCGATCGAGGGCAGAGCCACCTTGGGGACAGAGGGCAATACCCATCGTTCCCATAAGATGCCTGGCGGCCATGATATAGAAATGCTGAAAAAGGCGGCAACTCTTGATGCGGAGATCATCTCCGAAGGCAAAGAGCAAAATCTTGTAGTCTCCGTGAAAAATATAATCAAACACACCTTCCCCTCAACCAATCCCATGCGCATAGCCTTTGTTAAGGTGGTCGCCAAGGATAAGGACGGCAAAAAAGTTTGGGAGAACTTCAAAGAAAGCCCGCTGGAAGACAAGCAGGCCCTGTTCTTTAAGGCCTTCAAGGCTGGTGAGGAAAAAGGAGTGCCGTCCTGGGCAGCTGACGGAATCGCCTTTGATACACGGCTCAAGGCTGGCGAGACCCGTGAGATCACCTACTCACTGGCGGATCCGGCAATCAGCCAGGTGGACGTGATGCTGATCTACCGCCTCTTCCCGCCCAAGGCGATTAAGGGCTTTGGAATTCCTGAAGACGGGGTGAATGA
>JBATKL010000083.1:0-3910 GCA_049669385.1 Candidatus Electrothrix sp.
ACCACATCGGTTTCGGTTCCGAGTTGCGGGTGTTTTTTCAGCATATGGCTGACAACGCCTGCATGAACTCGTCCGACGGAATGGGAGTTTGTTAACAGTATCGGCGTTTCCAGCCAGCCGGTCTCCAAAACCTGGGTTAATCCGGCCATTTCTCCGACACCGTTTAAAATAAAGCCGCCAGCCGCTATCCGATTTGCATAAGCCTGCCCGGCAGGCATAATTGCTGTCACACCGGTGCGTACATTGCCTGTTTCTTTACTGCCGGGAATTTGCACATTATCTTCTTTTCGCGAGAAATGGCCGACACGAACACCTTTCACATCGGTAATCGCATTATGAATTCCGGGCGACATCCGTCCGATTTGAATGCCGATATCCCGCGCATTCGGACGAGGTATTTCAGAGGTGATGTCATTTGTTCGGGGCTGCTTTGCAGATTTTATAGCAAGTCCGTAACGGCGGGCAGCTGAACGAATAATTAAGCGTAAGGCATCGCGAAATTCAAGACCGCGCGATCTGGCCGCAGTCATCAGAGAGGCATCAGGATGGAGACTCGGCAGGGGATTAAGTTCAATAAAATAGGGCTTCCCGTTTGTATGTAAGCGAATATCCACTCTGCCGACATCGGGGCAGGACATGATATCAAAAACCTCACGGGCCATTTTTGTGATAGTTTTTTCTTCTTCTGGGCTTATCATTGCAGGACAAATAACTTGTACCGCTTGTGCGGACTCTCCGCCCTGCTTCATGTCATAATCGTAGATATTGTATTTCCCTCCGATTTTATCGAGATCAAAGGTATGTTCAACAATATCCAGTAATTTGCCGGGAAAACTTTCCAGAAAGGGAACGCTGAGTTCACGACCTCCGATATATTCTTCAACAACAAGGCCCGCAGGATAATGGCCCAGAAGACGATGTATTCTTTCAAGGGCTTGATCTCTTGTTTCAACAACAGAATCCTGGGTGATTCCTTTGCTTGATCCCTCTGAATTCGGTTTAATCATCAGAGGATATTGCAAATTTTCCGGCAGATCGCGCTCTTTCTCGGTTATTAAAACGCCTCTTGGAACACTGATTCCATGAGAAGACAAGACGGTTTTGGCGAGATGTTTATCGAGATTGAGATGAAGAAGAGAGGCATTTCCTCCGGTAAACGGAATACCCATTTGCTCATACAAGCCGGGATAAAAAGCCTCCCTTGAACTGCCGATGGTTCCCTCCGCTAAATTAAAGATAAGGTCGGGTTCACTTTCAAGAAGGCGTTCAATCACCGCATTTGGTTTTCCTGAAACCTCAACCACGGTGACTGTATGTTGCAGGCTGCTGATTGCCTTGTGTATTCGATTAATATCCGCTTCAGTAAGAAGTTCAGCCGTGGCTTCTGTGTCATCGGTACGAAGATTGTATGCAATTGTTATTTTCATGGTTTTTCCTCTCGACTATTCATTACGTGTTTATTCTTCTGTTTATTGCATTTCATGAATAATTTTTCCGAAGTCATCAACCTGGTTCCAATCTGTGAATTCAATATTTGTTGTTGGATCTGTTGGACCTTTTGTTATCCACATAATGAGGCGGATCATAAGACGGTCCTGAAATGTATATTTCTGATATTCTATTTTTCCCGCAAAAACAGCGAGTCTTTTTGGCTTCCAGGTTATTTGTTTGAGGAATTTTTGGAGATACGGATTTGTTTCAGGTGTGTTTTTCCCCGGTTTGCGTGCGACAACGTTTACAGAAAAGAAGGCGTTAGATTTATCTTCCAAGATTTCTTGGTTGTTTTTAATAAATGCATACGTTTGCTTGCTGTGTTTCCCGTAACGAATACTTGCACCGATGACTATTTTGTCAAATGAGTCGAGGTCGTTGGCATGTGCATTGTTGATAGAAACAAGGCTGACTTGATCATTCTGGGTTTCGAGGAGTTGCTTGAGGTGTAAACAGATTTTTTTCGTATGACCATCTGTTGACGAGTATATGACGAGAATTTTAGACATTGTTTTGAAATTGGTTTTTACACATAACGCAAAGATAAGCTGCGTGCCTAGCTTTAGGTTGAGTAAGTTCGGGTTGTGATACGTTGCGGTGGGGATACTCTTTCTTCATGCAATCAGCTTCCAAATCATTCTATACAGGGTCACAAGGCCATTAAGAAACCCCTGCTTATTCTTCTTTCCCTTAGAATATGAGGTGTAGAGGGTCTGCACCGGAACTTCGGCAAAGCGCAGGCGATTATTTTTTATCTCCCGGATCACCTTGCTGTCGTATTCATACTTATCCGCCTTGGTATCAATAATCAGGGCAGCGTAGCGCGAATAGGCCCGAAAGCCGGATTGGCTGTCCGAAACCAGCAGACCATAGAAGAGCCAAGTGAGAAAATTACCGATGTTATTGGCGATCACCTTGATAAAAGGCATCTCCTCCCGATGGAGGAGGCGGGAGCCGAGCACCACATCACTGTCCCCCTCAAGAATCGGAGTGATCAGCGGCTTGATATCCGCAGGATCATGCTGCCCATCCCCGTCCATAGTCACGATTACATCCGCATTCAGCAAGTTGGCCGCCATAATACCGGTTTTGACGGCTGCTCCCTTGCCGCGATTCACCTTGAGGCGAAGGGCCAGCACATCATGGGCAGAAGCTACACACCAGCTCTCGTCCGAGCTGCCATCATCCACCACAATGATATGTTCAAAACCGTGCGCCCGGACATCCTCGATGACTTGGCCCACAGCTCCGGCCTCATTATAGACCGGAATAACAATAACCGTATTCATGGACAACTAGTATTGTACCTTTACCCGCCATGTCAGGACGGTGCTCGATTTTGGTTCTACCTTGATTCGCCAGACCGCAGCACTGGCGCTTTCCTTGACATGCGGAGCTGATTCCTCAATCATCTCCCAGTCTCCGGGCAGCGGTTCCTGCACCCGGACAGTCACGACCTGGTCTTTGGCGTTTTTTAGGACCATCTCAAAGGCCGTTTCAAAGGCATAATTATACCGACTGAACCCGGACAGCTTTTTAAAGTCTGTCTGCTTCTTATCTGCGGTCACATCAAAGGCATCCCCCAATTTCAAGCGAACCGTCTCATTTTCCGGGGTATGATCAATTCGATCTTCACCAACAAATTGAAGGCTGCCAGAGCTGTCTTTCTTGTAGACCCGCATGATTCCCGCAGGTAGTGGCTGGCCAATCCCAGCTTCCTTGCTATTTTCCAGCTCAACAAAGACTCCTACCTTCATTTTCTTTCCCAAGTCCCCGGCCTTGTTACTGTAGTAATAATTCTGGCCGTCCAGGACAAATTCTTTCTTTACCTGTACACCGTCAGCCTGCATCAGCGCAACCTGCTTGGATTGTTTTTCCTTGATGGTGGTGGGGCGGCCTAAGGTATAGAGATGGTACTCGAACATGGATTCTTCGGACATCCCACTGTCCATTGCAGACTCTGCAAGAACGGCTCCCCGTGCCATCATTCTCGGTTGCATCCGTTCTTGCACTCTATTCACATCACCCGCCACCAGCTTGAGCTGGGCATTCTCATAGGTCGCACCGCTTTCGTTTTTCAAGGTGACCCAGCCGTTGAGGTCAAGGCTGGTATCGTCAGGCCCGAGTTCTGCCACATAATCGGCCTGCCAGGATAACCCACCGGTCAGATAGCTCAGGACGACCGGTTGTGCTTCAGTCGTTTTGCTGTCCACCAGCATAGTCAGGGTAGGGCGATCGCGCAGATTTTCCGGGACAGCGGGGAAGATGAGGCGGCCCGGAATACCGGATTCAATATGATCTCCGACCTGGAGGACTGTTCCGCTCCCGCTGCTGAGGACCGTGGCTTCCTGCTCGGTTTCTTCGCCTGTGGTCGGGTGGCTTTTGACTAGTATCACCTTCTGGCCCACATATTTTTCCA
>JBATKL010000084.1:0-15045 GCA_049669385.1 Candidatus Electrothrix sp.
AAACGTTTCGGCGACCTGCCCGGATGGGCCGAGGAACGGCTGCGCCGCGCTTCTTCTGCGATGCTGGAAACTTGGTCGGAACGGATTCTGACAGCCTCCACCCTGGACGAGGTGTTTTCCGAAGGGAAGGGATGAGTAAGGGCGTTTGAACAGTTACCGGTTTGCCCCGGATGGATTATCCGTGGCCGAGAAGACAGTGGAACGATTTGTTGAACGTGCTACCCCGGCTTTACAAGCAGGAACCGGGGGAGCCTGGCGGCTCCTCCCGGTTTGGGGAATACGTTACGCGATGGTTGCGCTGGGTGCGGGCTAGGTTGGGGGATGAAAAGGTGTCAATGCGGATTCTGCCGACAGGTGCCGCGCCGCCTGCTTTTATCCAACTCACCTGACACGCAACGACCGCTCCATTCGCTAGGCGAGCGCGTTGCTATTCCTGGATGCACCTAACAATCGCCCCATTTGCACGATTCAGCCCCGCCAATGATTTTGGGGCGACACTCTGGGTGTAAAAAAGTACTCTGGGTGTCCCAGCGTTTGTCGCTGGCGACGAAGAACAAAAAATCCGCATCATCTCTATTGTTATCAGGCCAGTTAATCTGGATCGGCTCCCTCCTGCGGGGAGCCGCAATGTGCGCCACATCGTCTACGCATCTGGGGCTGCGTCCTGATCTACAACTGCCTAGCATTCAGCGCCGGAAGGCAACCTGAATCCTGTGGGACACAGGGTTTAGGTCGTGACTGTCCCCACTCCATAGCGTGTCATCGCTCGGCGACAACCAATCCGGGTTGCTCAGAATAAAACTGCCATGACTCGGTACCGAGCCTCCGGTCTAGACGATCGGCCATACTGCACTCGTCCTCTTCTCATGACCGTCGGTCGGTTGCGCCTGTTACACTGGTAGCTCCGGCAGCTCCCGCAGGTCCGGTTGCGCCGTCATTTCCGTTTGCACCGGTTGCGCCTGTTGCGCCTGTTGCTCCGTTAATTTTCACCCCCCTCCTCCACAAGGAAGTCTGGAACAAAATATACTTTCCTTTCTTTTCAGGAAAAAAACATGGTATACTCCGCTTAAACTATTGATTCTTTCACGGAGCATTCTTCACGGAGAAATCCCTATGGCGATACTGGATAAGGTCTTTAAGGCCGCAATGGATCTCAAGGCATCGGATATCCATGTGCTGCCTGGTGAACCGTTTATGGTCCGCCGTCTCGGCACGATGATCAGGCTGAAAAGCCAACCCCTGACAGCGGACAATTGCAGAAAAGTTATTTTAGAAATTCTCACCCCGGAGCAACGAAAAATCCTCGGCAGAGACATGCAGCTGGACTTTGCCTATGCGGTCAAAGGATTAGGCAGGTTCAGAGGCAGCGCCATGTTTCATAATAACGGCATGAGCTGCATCTTTCGGGCCATCCCCAGCGAGATCCCCTCTTTTGAACAATTGGGCATTCCGGATATCATGTACAAAATCCTGGAAAACCATCAGGGCATTGTGCTGGTCACCGGAGCCACCGGCCACGGTAAAACCACCACTCTGGCCGCTATGGTGGATTACATCAACACGCATCATGCTCATCATATCCTCACGGTTGAAGATCCCATTGAATTTATCCACCCCCTCAAAAAAGGGGCCATTAATCAACGCCAGTTGGGCAAAGACACGCTCTCTTATAGTAATGCCCTCAAAGGAGCCCTGCGTCAAGATCCAGATATTATCGTGATCGGTGAGCTGCGCGATCTTGATACTATTTCCTTGGCCATCTCCGCCTCAGAAACCGGCCATTTGGTCATCGGCACCCTGTCCACCTCTGGTGCCGCGAAAACCGTAGACAGAATCATTGATTCCTTCCCTCCGGGCGAACAGAATCAGATTCGGGCCATGCTCAGTGAATCCCTGAAAGCTGTGTTCTCCCAACGGCTCCTGCCTGCCAAGGACGGATCGCAAATGCACTTGGCTGCCGAGATCATGATCGGCAATCGCTCCATCGCCAACCTGATCAAAGACAGCAAAACCTTTCAGATTCGCTCCACCATGCAGATGGGAACCAAGCTGGGCATGAAACTGATGGACGATGCAGTGCTTGAGTTGTTCAAAGAAGACAAGATCAGCTTGGAAACAGCGCAGGCTAATATCGATAAAAAGGAACTGCTCAAGCCCTTCATGGCTTAATAAAACCGGAAACAACAGGGAAAGGACAGGAAAAGGATATGACAATAATTGATGGGTACTTCACCCAAATGAAGGAACGCGGGGCCAGTGACCTGCACATGGTCATCGGCTTTCCGCCGCTGTTGCGCCTGCGGGGCGAGCTGGTGCCTCTTGATGAGCCGGTTTTAACCCCGGAAAGCAACCGGAAAATACTTTTTGAAATCCTTGATGAGGATCAGCAGGCCGCCATTGACAAAAACAGAGATTTCGACAAGGCCTATGCCCTGGAGGGAGTAGGCCGTTTTCGTTGTAATCTCTTTTACCAACAGCGGGGTATTGGTGCGGTTTTCCGTATTATTCCGGCCAAAATTCTCTCTGTGGATCAGCTGGGTCTGCCTGATGTGGTTAGAAATTTTGCTGATTACGTGCGCGGGATGGTCCTGGTTACCGGACCCACCGGCAGCGGGAAATCAACCACAATGGCCGCGATTATCGACCTGATCAACGATAAACACGCCAAGCATATTATCACCATCGAAGATCCGCTGGAATTTGTTCATCCCAATAAAAAATGCGTCTTTTCCCAACGGGAAATTGGCAGCCATGCAATCAGCTTCGGCAAGGCCCTGTCCGTGGCCAATCGAGAAGATCCGGACATCATTCTGGTCGGCGAGATGCGTGACCTGGAAACCATCGCTCTGGCCCTGACCTGTGCCGAGCTGGGTATCCTGGTCTTCGGCACCCTGCACACCAACAGCGCAGCCAAGACCATTGACCGGATCATTAACGCCTTTCCGGCTGACCAGCAGGCCCAGACCCGAACCATGCTGGCCGACTCGCTCAAGGGCGTGGTTGCCCAACAGCTCCTTAAAACCAAGGACGGCAAAGGACGCTGCGCTGCCCTGGAGATCCTGATCGGCACCAATGCCTTGGCCAGTATCATCCGGGACGGCAAGATCAACCAGATTGAATCCATGATCCAGACCGGTACTGCCCTGGGCATGCAGACCATGGATCAACATCTCCAGCAGCTGATTGACGCAGATAAGATCACGGTTGAGGCGGCTCGGGAAAAAGCGATGAATAAAACGCTGTTTCCGCTGCCCGGTGGAGTGGAGGAAGACTGACGCCTGATGATTTCTCTAATCAGAGAAGGAGGGGTTGCTTCCATAAAGGCATCCCCGTATCTCGGCTTAATTGAAGGTTTCTTCGGACGTGCCTGGTCTTTTACAGCACGCTACGACTACGCTGAATTTCTACAAAATAACGGCTATCATTTCTATATCTATGCGCCTAAAAATGACCCTTATTTACGCAAAAGCTGGCAAGAAGATTGGCCTGCCGAAACAGCTGCTCAACTTCAGACCTTGGTCAGCCATTATCAAAGCCGGGGGTTGGACTTTGGCCTGGGATTAAGTCCCTTTGAAATTCATACCTATGACAGCTCTGCCCGGCAAAGCCTGGAAAAAAAAATAATACGCTTCAATCGCTTAGGGGTTGATATACTCTGTTTGCTCTTTGATGATATGCGTGGAGATTTACCTGATCTGGCGCAAACTCAGACGCAGATTATCCGTGACGTCCTCCAGCTCACGACAGCCAAAAAAGTAATAATGTGTCCTACGTATTATTCTTTTGACCCTGTCTTGGAAAAAGTTTTCGGCCCGAGGCCTGAAGGCTATTTTCAGGATTTGGAAAAAGGGCTCCCTTCAGCCGTTGATATCTTCTGGACAGGCCCTGAAATCTGTTCTCAAAAATACCCGCAAGCCCATCTCCAAACCGTTAGCCAGCTTTTGGGTCGAAAACCTTTTCTTTGGGATAATTATCCGGTTAACGATGGGGCCAAAATCTCCAAATTTTTGCATCTCAAAGCCTTTGAAAATCGCCGTGGTTCGTTGGCAGACCTGACCGCAGGGCATGCCGCCAATCCCATGAACCAGCCTTGGCTCTCTCGCATTCCCTTATATTCTCTGCCCCGAAGTTATGCAGAAGACCTCAACTATGATCCCCAGAAAACGCTCCAAGAGGCTGTAACGCACTTATGCGGGAATCAGCTGGCCCAACAACTGATAAAGGATATTGATCTCCTGCACACCCAGGGACTGGACAAAATATCCCCTCCACAAAAGAAACAGCTTATTGAGCAATACAGCTGCATCAGCAACTCCAACAGCCCCGATCCCTGCACCTATCCTTATACGCAGGAAATTATTGCCTGGCTCAGAGGGGAATATGCTTTTGATCCAGCCTGCCTGACCGATTAGTCACGCAGGGAGCTTACTTCGGGTTTTACCTCGGAAACGCCCCATTATTGATATCAACACAGGTTCCATTGATGTACTCAGGGCAATCCGTTGCTAGCCAAAACATCGCCTCGGCCACTTCTTCGGGATAGGCAAACCTGCCTGTATAGACCGCCTCTTTGATTGCTTTTTTCCTCGACTCCGGGATAATCGCCAGCATATCCGTTGCCACAGGACCGGCAGCAACCGCATTCACCACAATCCCCTGCGGACCAAGGAGCTTGGCAAAACTCTTGGTCATATTAATGAGCCCGGCCTTGGTTATACCGTACCAGATATCAGGATGGCCGATCTCTCCGGCGATTGAGGCGTTATTGACGATCCGACCATATCCTTTTGCAATCATGGCCCCGGACAGCTCGGTTATCAGGGCGGCAGGAGCCTGAAGATTAATCTTCATAATCAGGTCAATCTTTTCCTGGGGATATTGCTGAAAGGGCAATGCAAACATTACTCCGGCATTATTCAAGAGGATATCTATGTCCGGGAGTTGGGCCACCAGGTCGGGAATACCGGCGATATCGCTCAGGTCATACTCAATCATTTCGACCTGCGCATGCCCCTTGAGCGAAAAATTCGCAAAATCCCTGGCCAGGACGTAGACCTTATGCCCGGCATGGATGAACTTCTCTGTTGCCGCCAAACCAATCCCTTTATTGCCGCCTGTTATCAGAACGTTCCTGCTTGTACTCATCTGCCCCTTTGCTCCTTTTTCTTTTGATTTTCTGCCTGCTGCGTATTCTCTCCGCTCTCACTCCCAAGCAGGCATCTTTTCCCATCAGAACATAAACAGGGTGGTTTTTCATCATCAATATCAGGTGAAATCGGGCAGGCAGGGCACGGCACGCCGTGCCCCTACCGAGACCGCAATTGCCTTGAAGATGAAAGCAGGTAATTTTCCCCTTTTTCTCGCTGTACAATTTTTTAAACTTGCGTATAATACAAGCAAGGAGACTGTTAATGGCTTGAATTATCCCAGCAAGCACTCAGTATTGCTTGTAGAGAATAAGGAGGCCTTAACCTGAAAGTTTTAATTATTGAACTATATTGATAAATGACAATCAATCGTTTAATAAAACACCCAGGCATAATCATTCTCTTGTTATGATGGCAAATGTGGCATGCATTTCACCTATATCGTTGAGGACTTAAGGAGGCAATATGATCTCAATAAAAAATAATTTCTTGCAATTCAAAGAACGTGATCATGTTTTGAGCGAACTTGTCTTTCTTGTTGTCAAGGTCATTGGACTCGTCTTCCTTATACATTTAGCTGCTGGTGGGCATCCAGGTGATGCCAAGATTAAATTTTCAGAGCTTACGACAGCATCCAATCATCAAGAGCATGTAATGTCAGAAAAGAAAATGCGATGGGGGGTACAGCAAGAACGGATGTGAACGATTTTGAAAAAACGGTGAAAGACAGCTGCTGAGCTCTCCTGTACAGAATGCTTTTTTTTTCAGGAAAGGGTACTTTCAACAGTGGCAAAGGTGGAACAGCCATTGGCAAGATTCTCCACCTCAACGCGGAACCAACTGACTTCCGAGGTGGCTTTCAAGGTATCACCAAGCTGCCCGCACAGGGTTTCAACAGATGCGGACCGTTCTGATCCCGCTCTGATAGCCTGCTGGACCTTGCTGATCAGGTCTTCAAGCCAGATGAATTCATTAAAACGCACAGAGACCTGAGCATAGCCCCATCGCCCCATGGATTTGGGCAGCGTGATCGGCACATTCAGTTCCATGACCAAATCATCGCATTCCTGCAACGAGCCGTGCAGACGGCATTCATAACGTTCCATACCGGAACCGTCTTCCGGGCTGCGCTCAAGAAAATAGGGAAAGCGTACTTCCAGGTGGGCAGCCTCGGCATCAAGCTGCTCCTTCATTTCCTGGAGAATCAGATGAAATTTGTGGAGATCAAATTTACCGTGGAACCTGTTGAGAATCTCGACAAAACGACTCATATGCGTCCCTTTAAAGCGATGCGGGAGGTTCACATACATGTCGACAGTAGCCACAGTATGTTGCAGCTTCTTTTGTCGGTCCAGTACGGTAATGGGGTAGGAAATGGTTTTTACGCCGACCTTACGAATACTGATTCGGCGGTCATCCTGAAGGTTCTGAATATCTTTCATGACAGAGATCGACTGGCAAAAAGGGGAAAAGGACTGTCTCTGCCGAGTTCAGTCTTCGGCTTATTTTTAATCGAGGTACTTATGAACAGCGGCTTTCAGTTCGTCTGTGTTGGCGGATTTGACGATATACTCGTCTGAAGCCCAAGCCCCCAAATCTTCTTTATATTCTGGATATGCGGAACTGAGAATTATAGGAAGGTCAGAGTTAATGGCCTTCATCTGGCGGAGCACCTCAACGCCGTTCATTCCCGGCATATTGATATCAAGAATCACCAAATCCGGTGGCGAGGCCTTAAAGACTTCCAAGGCCTGATCTCCATTATGGGCAACCGCAACCGCAAACCCCTCTTCCTCTATTTCCTCGCTGTATAACAAGAGGATACTCTCCTCGTCATCAACAAGCAGCACCTTTTTTTTTTCCACGGTCTTCTTCTCCTCTGTCCTACAGTTTGACCTCTATAATTCGATTCTATAATTCAACCTGACGTAAATACCGACACGCATCCTCAGGAGGCATCGGGTTAATATAAAACCCTGTTCCCCATTCAAAGCCAGCAATATTGGTCAGCTTAGGAACAATCTCAAAATGCCAATGATAATACTCAAGCGAGCCTGACTGAAGCGGTTGGGTATGCAGAACAAAATTATAGGGAATGCCTGGAATGCAGGCATCAAGCCGCCTGAGTGTCTCAGAAAAGATACTGGTTAGGTCAGCCAGCGAATCCTCATCCTGATTGACATAGGATGAGTTATGCTTCTTCGGCAGGATCCACATCTCAAAAGGCGTGCGAGGCGCAAAGGGTGCCAAGGTAACAAAACGCTCATTCTCACAAACTACGCGCGTATCCTGCTGCACTTCCTGACGAATAATATCACAAAAGACGCAACGATCCTTATAGCCGTAATAGGATTTGCTTCCTTGGAGCTCGGCTGCCAGCATACGGGGCATCACGGGCAAGGCCACTAGCTGGGAATGGGTATGTTCAAGAGAGGCTCCTGCTGCCCTGCCGTTATTCTTAAACACCATCACATAGACGAAGCGATCATCATGGGACAGGTCTCGAATGCGTTCCTGAAAAGCCCTGAAGGTGAGAATCATTTGATCATGAGGAAGAAAGCTAAACTGATCAGCATGATCAGGACTTTCAATCACAACCTCATGGGCACCGATCCCGTTCATGCGATCGTATAACCCTTCTCCCTGCTTATCAAGTTCCCCTTCGATCACCAAGGCAGGATACTTATTGGGCACAACCCGCAGTTTCCAACCGGATGTATTGGCTGGTCGGTGCGAATCACGCCCATAGACCAAAACCTCACTGGGCGTGGTCTTTTCATTTTCCGGGCAAAGAGGACAAAAACCTCCTCCGGTGACTGGAGTATCAACAGCAAAATCTGTTGGTCGCTTACTCCGCTCCCTGGCAATAATTATCCAGCGCCCGAGAATAGGATCCTTCCGTAATTCAGGCATTTATTTCCCTAGATTTTTTTCCCGCCGTTCCTGCTCAAGCTTGCAGTCAATACAGCAGGTTGCAACCGGACGAGCCTGCAAGCGCTTAAGACCTATAGCTTCTTCGCAGTCACCGCAGATACCATAGGTGCCGTTATCAATCCTGCCGATAGCCAGCTCTATTTTACTCAGCAACTTACGCTCTCTACTCCGCAGACGCAATTCAAACTCACGATCCGATTCAATAGTTGCCCGATCGTTGGGGTCTGGGATGTTACCATGCTGACTGACCATATCCGTGAGCGTCTGTTCAACATCGGAGATAATATCTCCTCGCATTGCCTCAAGCTGCGCTCTGAATTCCTGCAGTTGTTCACTTTCCATGAGTCACTCCTCCAATCACCGACTCTACCGGCTATAATCACCGCTTTTGCCGCCGCTTTTTCTCTTCAAACGAATATCAGCAATTTCCATGCCCTTATCTACGGCCTTGCACATATCATAAATGGTCAGAGCCGCGACAGAAACCGCTGTTAATGCTTCCATTTCTACGCCGGTTCTCCCGACAATGCCAACTGTCGCCTCAATCCCGACGGCGTTCTTGTCATCATCAAAGGAAAAGGATATATCCGCCCTAGTAATCGCTAAGGGATGACAGAGCGGTATCAAGGTGTCGACCTTTTTGGTCGCCATTATACCGGCTATTCTGGCTACACCGAGGACATCACCTTTTTTCATCGTGCCTGCCCGTACCATCGCATAAGCGGTGGACGTCATGATAATACGCCCTTCAGCAACAGCGATCCGTTCGGTCTCATCCTTGAGGCCGACATTCACCATGCGGGCATTCCCGGCATCATCAAAATGGGTCAATTCGTGTACCACGGTCATTCTATCTCAAGTGAAGATATTCGAACAGATAAAAATCAGGCATTGTTCCTTTCCTTCCCTTTAAAATGTCCGTGCAAAATCTTGGCAAAAAATCCTTCTTCCTCTTGGTCGCAGTGTTCGTCAAATTCCCGGAGCAGTTCCTTCTGCTTTTTCGTCAAACTTGTAGGGGTCTGGACCTGAATTTCAACAATCATATCCCCCGGACGCCCTCCTCGCAGACCGACAACCCCTTCACCGCGAAGTGTCAACCGTTCACCTGACTGGGTCCCGGCCTTAATTTTTAGCTTGGCGCTTTCATTGACCGTGGGAACATCGACCTCACAGCCCAAGGCCGCTTTGACCATAGAAACAGGGTAAGAAAGATAGATCGTTCGACCATCACGAAGAAAATACTCATGTTCCTGAACATGAATGATCACATAGAGGTCCCCAGCATGCCCGCCTCGGCGACCGCCTTCACCCTCTCCGCTCAGACGCATCCTCGCCCCGGTGTCAACCCCGGCTGGAATCTTAAGCATGACCTTCTTCTTCTTATTCAGCAGGCCTTCCCCCTTACAATCAGCACAGGGTTCAACCACAATCTGACCAGCACCCCGACATTGCGGACAGGTGCTACTGACTTGAAAAAAGCCTTGCGACCGAATCACCTGTCCCTGACCCTGACAGGTCGGACAGGTCTGCGGCTGGTAGCCCGGACGGGCTCCTGAGCCCTCACAGGTTCGGCAGGTTTCAGGCTTGCTGATTTCGACCTCTTTCTCTACCCCGTGAACTGCGTCCATGAAGGAGATTTCCAGATCATAACGAAGATCATTTCCCTGAACAGGTCCGTTAGGATTCCGTTGCCGTCCCCGACCTCCTCCGCCGAATCCGAACATATCACCGAACATCTCGTTGATATGCGAAAAAATATCGCTGGCGTTACCTGGTCCAGAATAACCCGTGTTCTTCAGTCCGTCATGACCGTAGGTATCGTACACCTGCCGTTTCTGCGCATCGCTGAGCACTTCGTATGCTTCAGCCGCTTCTTTGAAACGATCTTCCGCTGCTTTATCATCCGGATTGCGATCAGGATGATACTTCATCGCAAGCTTACGATACGCTTTCTTGATGACATCTCCGTCAGCATCCCGAGAGACATTCAGGATTTCATAATAATCTCTACTCATAGCTGGCTCTAATGTCCGAAGTTATTCCTGCTCGGTTTCACTGTTTTTTTCAGTATTTTTCTCAGTACTTCCAGCCCTTTCTGTCGCTTCTTTGGCCCGACGTTGTGCAGGAAGGTCCTTAATATTCTCAAAGGTGACATGTCCTTTGGCAATCTCACGTAGCGTCATGACGACTTCTTTGTTTTTCCCCTCTAACAGGTACGGTTCTCCTTTGCGATGCTGGCGAATCCGTTCAACAGCAAGATGCACCAAGGCAAAGCGGTTATCATCACCAACCTGAGCAAGACAGTCTTCTACGGTAATACGAGCCATACTCCACTCTCCTGAACAGAAAGAACCTGACGAACAAACACATTCGCCAGGCACTCGCTCTTCTAAAATATAATCAGAAAAATCTGAAACTGCTAAAAATCATAGGATCAGGGCGAACACAGGAGTTCGCCTCTACGGCACCCCAGCACCCCAGCACAAGGGGTCATCCGTATTGAATCCCTTATCAATTATTTATCAAACGGGTTGCGCAACAATAGGGTTTCGGCCCGATCCGGCCCAACCGAAACAATCACCGGGGCAACACCGGACATATCTTCAATTCGCTTAACATAATCCTTGGCCTGCTGCGGCAAATCGTCAAAATCACGGACAGCTGAGATATCCTCATCCCAACCCGACATTTCATCGTAAACCGGCTCCGCCAAGGCTGTTTTGCGAATATTGCCGGGCATACAGTCATGGCGTTCGCCTTCAACCTTATAGTGCGTCCCGACCTTCAAAATAGGCTGCCCCGAGAGGACATCCAGCTTGGTGATCGCCAAGCCAGTGAGGCCGTTCAGGCGCACAGCATCATTGGCCACAACCATGTCCAGCCAACCACACCGGCGACGACGCCCTGTGGTTGCGCCAAATTCTCCACCTTTTTTCTGTAACTGATCACCAACAACATCGCCCTCGGGCAGCTCAGAAGGAAAAGGTCCTTCGCCTACTCGGGTGGTGTAGGCCTTGAGGATACCGATCACTTCGTCGATATGGGCAGGACCGAAGCCTGAGCCGATACAGGCGTTACCGGCAACTGTATTGGAAGACGTCACAAAGGGGTAGGTCCCGTGATCAATATCAAGCTGGGTCCCCTGAGCACCTTCGAACAGAATATTTTCTCCGGCCTTCCTGGCTTTATCCAGGACCATAGAGACATTCCCGATATAAGGCGTTAATTTCTCTGCAAAGGCCTCGAACTGCTCTTGAATCGCATCAAACGAGGCAGGTTTGGCATTGTACTGCTTGGTCAGGTAAAAATTCTTTTCGTCCACATTACTGCGCAGTTTTTCCAGGAACTGCTGGCCGTCAAGCAGGTCGCCAGCCTTGATTCCCACGCGCCCGACCTTATCCATATAACAAGGGCCGATGCCGCGCCCGGTGGTTCCTATTTTGTTTCCCTTGGACAGAGCCGCCTCGCGGGCCTGATCAAGCATCTGATGGTAGGGCATAATAAGATGGGCATTTTCACTGATCATCAGGCGGTCGGGTGAAACCGGTAAGCCCTTATCTTTGAGTTCAGCCATCTCTGAAAGGAGAACGCCGGGATCAACAATCACGCCGTTACCGATCATACACATCTTGTCTTCATACAGGATGCCGGAAGGGATAATATGAAAAACATATTTCTTCCCTTCAACAACTAAGGTATGCCCGGCATTATTACCGCCCTGGAACCGAACAATATAATCCGCATGATTCGTCAGCAGATCAACAATCTTTCCTTTTCCCTCATCACCCCATTGGGTTCCAACTACCACGACACTGGCCACGGTCAACTCCTTATCGCTCTACTGATAACACAAGAAAAAGGTCTGCACTCTTCACAACGAAATTCAGCAGACCGCAAACAGGTTTGCTACTATAGCCGAGTGAAAAAGAAAAGTCAAACAAGGCGAGTTTTTTTTGAGAATTTCGCAGGAATTAAGAGAGATGGCAGAGGAGTTGAAAAAATTTCCAGGCTCACCCCATGTTTTCTTCATCACCCGCGAACCACTCTTCTAAAAAAAAATGGCGGTAATCTTTTACAGCTAAAGCCGAAAAGGACACCAACACCATACATGCCCCGCAGCCCCAAAAAATAACATTGAGTTTTTTTTCGAAGAGATCAATAAAGACCCCTCCCAATCCAAGGCCGATGGGAGAAAACAGAAATACAAGTGAGGTTGAAAAAGCCACCAGTCTCCCTCGTAAATTCCTCGGTACACTTAATTGAGATTTTACGTGGAAAAATATATTTATTATCCCAGCGACACAACCTGCCAGCGCCAGAAGCAACAAAGCCCCCCCAGGACTCTTAACAAAACCTAACGCACCATAACAACATCCCAAGCTTAACATGCAGATGATAACAATAACACCAACAACCGCATTGTTTCTTTGCAGTAAGTAACTGGCTAACCAGTTACCGACGACGGTGCCAGCCCCCAGTCCCATATACATATAACCCAACCAGTCACTCGTGGCGTTAAGATAGTCATGATTTTTAACATAAAAAGGCAGCGCCACAAAAACAGGTTGAACCAAAAAAGCCAACACAGCATTTACCAAGATAACCGCCCTTAATCCTTTCCAATTCCAAATCATCATCATTCCTTCTTTGAGGGGGATGACAAATTTTAAAAAAGAAAAAGATTCAACACTGACAGAACCTTTTGATTTTTCTTGTGTCTCACAGATAAAGGACGCGCTTATCGCGCTGCACAAAAAGGTTACGGCATTCATAACCAAAATAAATGGAAGGTCAACGAGCCGATATAAAAGACCACCAATGCCTTTCCCTAACATGACAACAATATTGTTTGATGTGCTCTCAAGAGATAATGCAACAGAAATTTTTTCACGCGGGACAATATCAGGGATAAACGCCAACATGGCAGGATGCCCGAAAGCCTGACAAGACGATTCACCGAGATTAAGAACAAACAATCCCCAGAAAAGAAGGAAATAATTTTCAGGGAAGAAGAAAAAGAGGACGGCGATACTGGAGTACAAGATACTGCAAAAAAGATCGGACAAAATTATTATCAGCTTACGCGAATATTGATCTGCCGCCACCCCTGCAAAAGGACCGATGAATATGCTCGGCAACAAGAGTGCGGTCATAGTAACCCCCACCAAGGTAGCAGAATCTGTCCTCTCCGCAATCCAAAGGGTCACTGCAACGCCACTTATATGAGAACCGATGGAGCTAACCAGTTGCCCCTGCCAAAATAGCAGAAAATTTTTATTTAAAAGCCGGGGTTGCTTTTTAGGCGCAATCTCGGATGATTTCTTGGAAAGAAATAACATTAAGCGCCAGAATACCCCTGGATAACCTCATTGATTTCAAGCTTATGAGAATATTAAAAAGTCAACAGAAAACGATTCCTCACAACGCGTCGAACATGGAGATGGTTCTATGATTCTTGATGTTACATATGATTCTCCTCCCCATCAATTATTTGCCCGTGGAGATACTGGAGATCCTGCAAGAGCATGGTTTCTAGGGTGGCATCGAGAAAGGGCTTCCGACAATCCACCTGTCCCATATGACCGTCGCGTTGATAGGCCATATAACGGCAGCCTCCGAAACAGAGGGGCAGGTATTTGCATTTTTGGCATTTTTCTTCCCGTTGCCAGTGAAAAAGATGGTGGGACTCCTGGAAGTCTTCAGTAACCCCCTGCCAGATATCGCCTATCTTATACTGTTCATGCCCCACCCAGGTAACGCATTTATAGAGGCTGCCGTCGTAATGAACGGTAAAGGCATCATCCATCTCAACGGCACAGGGTTCCGGGCCAAGTTCTGCGATGGGATAGCCCCTTTGTAATACCTCCTTACGAACATGGAGCGAGGCATCGCGCAACCAGGGTTCGTTGATGGTGGCGCACCCTCCCACAAATTCATTGCTGGTAATTTTATCCCGGACCTGCATGACGATATTAAAGTTTACCCGTTCTACCTTGTCCGGGGTAATACCCTCTTGAAAAAGCAGGTCAAGGACCGTTGCAAAATCCTGGTATGTTGCACTGGTGTAATTACCACCCAGGCGAATTTTTGTCTTACTGCATACCTTTTTGAGATTACCTATAATAACATCAAAACTCCCAGCACCTGACTTGAACGACCTGAATGTATTGTGATTTTCAGGTGGTCCGTCAAGGGTCACCTTCACGCCACCCAGCCCCCATTTATTCAGCTCATCCACCACTTTTTCAGTGAGCAAGGAACCGTTTGAGACCAGATCAAAGACAAATTCCGCGCCCTTTTCCTCAATAAACGGTTTCAGACGCTCAGCCAGATAGATAATCCGTTTTGTATAGAGGAGGGGTTCGCCACCGTAGACTTGTAAGACCAGCTTTTTTTTGCCCGGCCTGAAACGCTCTTTTATAAAGAAAATGAGCTGATCTGCCGTCCGGTCATCCATCACCTTCTTCCCCTTCTGTTTCCCCTCAAAACAGTACTTGCAACCGAAGTTACATTCCATTCCCAAAATAATTGCCAGGGTCATATTGGGGTTATGACGGTTAATGTCCTCCATGTATCGTGTAACTTCCCGGTGTTCTGCCTCCACGTCTTCCACAAGAAAACCCATATCAGTGAGGGGTTCAATATAGTCGTTTTCCGTTTTACCGTTGTGCAGGGCCGTAAAATCCTCTTCCGGTAACAGGACAAGAGCCCCGGTTTTGGTGGAAAAAAGAAGGACTTGATCCGGGATGGACTTATGTCGGTGGACAGTGAGGTAGGGAGTGAACTGCATCTAAACCTCCAGAGGGCAATAAAAAGGAGAGCCGAAGCTCTCCTATGGAAAAGGTATTAGGCTAATGTGTTATTTTGGTGCTGATGCCGTACCTGAACAACAATTACTTTCTGCAGCTACTATTTTGACATTTTTTCCTTTCTTTAAAACTACCATTTTCTTTTTCATCTAGGC